>JBDTXQ010000015.1:0-16280 GCA_040006115.1 Usitatibacter sp. | reverse complement strand
CCGACGACGAGCCCACTGGCACCGCTTTCATCTGCGTCGCCGACGACGCGCAGAACGCGATCACCGTGGCGCCCGGCGCCAACAACGCGCTGCGCGATTTCCACCTGCCGCCCCTCGACGGCTTCTCGCACCTGCTGCTGCAGCTCGAGACGCCGCTCGCCGCCGTGAAGGCCTACGCCCACGCCGCGCGCTCCCGCAAGGTGAAGGTCGTGTTGAACGCCGCGCCGGCGCAGAAGCTTCCGCGTGCGCTCCTCTCGCTGGTGGACATCCTCATCGTGAACGAGGCCGAGCTCGCCGTCCTTGCGGGCCCCGCGGGCGGGATCGAGCAGCGGCTCGCGCGCATCGACGTGCCCTGCGTCGTGGTGACCCTGGGCGAGCGCGGTTGCTACGCGCGCGTCGACGGCAAGGTGGTGGCGCGCGAGGGCTTCGCGGTGAAGGCGGTGGACACCACCGCCGCGGGCGATACGTTCTGCGGCGTCCTGGTCGCGGCGCTGGGGCGGCGCCTCGCATTCGCCGAGGCGCTGCGCGAGGCGAACGCCGCGGCCGCGCTCGCCTGCACGCGCCTCGGCGCGCAGTCGAGCATCCCGACCCACGCCGAGGTGAGCACTTTCCTGCAGAAGCGCACCGCCACCTCGCCATGAGCCGCAAGGACACGAAGAAGCTGGGGCCGGCGCAGAAGGCGCCCATCGCCCAATACGGCGAGTACGCGCTGCCGCACACCGTGGGCCAGCACCTGCCCACGCCGGGCAAGGCGCCGGGATGGCCGATGGCCAACATCGGCCAGTGGCGCGTCGACGTGAACGCGGCGGTCCCGGTGTGGCTCGAGGAGATGCGCGTGTGGCGCGCCGAGCACCTCATCCGCATGGGCTACGACGACTCCGAATATCGCCGCAAGGAACTCGCCTGGTCGCGGAAGAACTTCGTGCACGTGCAGATGATGGTCGAGGATCGCTACTTCTACGATCCGGTCGCGGGCAAGTACACCGTGGACCGTTATCTCGACGACCTCGAGCGGCGCTTCGGCGGCGTCGACAGCGTGCTCATCTGGTACGTCTACACCAACATCGGCATCGACGAACGCAACCAGACCGAGCTCGCGAGGCATTTGCCAGACGGGATCGAGGGATTGAAGGGTGCGATCCGCGATTTCCACCGGCGTGGCGTGAAGGTGTTCCTGCCGACGATGGCGTGGGACAACGGCACCAAGGGCGAGGGCGTGCCCGACTGGGAAGCGGTCACGCGGCTCGCGCACGAAGTCGGCGCCGACGGCGTGAATGGCGATACCTACAACGGCGTGCCGCGGGCGTTCCTCGAGTCCTCGCGGCGCCTGAAGCATCCGCTCGTCTTCCAGCCCGAGTCGGCGCCCTACGCCGACGAGCAGCTCATGTGGAACAACCAGACGTGGGGCAAGACCTGGACGGAGGTGGTGCCCGCCGTCGCCAAGCTCAAATGGCTCGAGCCGCGCCACATGATCAACATCGAGAACCGCTGGGCGCGCGACCGGACCGACGACTTCCACCACATGTGGTTCAACGGCATCGGCTACGTCGCGTGGGAGAACGTGTGGGGCGTCTGGAACGGCTTCACGCCGCGCGACGGCGAGGCGTTGAGGAGGCTCGCCGCGATCCAGCGCGCCTTCCCCGACCATTTCGTGAGCCTGGAATGGCAGCCCTACGCGCACGCGCTGCAGCAAGGCGTCTTCGCGAGCCGCTTTCCCACGCGTGACTCGACGCTGTGGACGGTGGTCAATCGCAATGAGTACGCGGTGCAGGGCGAGCAGCTCGCGGTGACGCACGAGCCCGGCACGCACTACTTCGACCTGTGGAACGGCGCGAAGCTCGCCCCCCGGATCGCGGAGGGCACTGCGTTCATCGACGTGCCGCTGGAGGCGAAGGGGTTTGGCGCGGTGATGGCGTCGCGCAAGAAGGTCGCGATCGCGAAAGCGGGAGCGAGGCCCCTGCAATCACTGTCCAGCGAATGGAAGGCGCTCCCGCAGAAAATGGTCGAGGTGAAGCCCACGCGTGCATCTAGAAAGCCGCCCGCGGGGATGGTCGCGATTCCCGCCGGGGATTTCACGTTCGGGGTGACGGGGGTGGAAATCGAGGGCTACACGTGGAAGGGCCTCGACTTCCAGTACCCGTGGGAGGATGGCGCGCGGCGCAGCCACGTGCGCCGCATGAAGATGGACGCTTTCCACATCGACCGGTACCCGGTGACCAATGCGGACTACCGCAAGTTCGTCGACGCCGCGGGTTATCGCCCGCGGGACGCCCACAACTTCCTGCGCCACTGGGCGGAGGGCGCGCCCCGCAAGGGCTGGGAGAAGAAGCCCGTCACCTGGGTGTCGATCGAGGACGCGCGCGCCTACGCGGCGTGGGCGGGCAAGCGCCTGCCGCACGAGTGGGAATGGCAGTACGCGGCGCAGGGCGACGACGGGCGGCTCTATCCGTGGGGCAACGACTGGAACGTCGCCAACATGCCCCCGAAGAGCAAGGCGCGCGAGATGCCGGCGCCCGCCGACGTGGACGCTCATCCGCAGGGCGCGAGCCCGTTCGGCGTGATGGACCTCGTCGGCAACGTCTGGCAATGGACCGACGAATTCCGCGACGAGCACACGCGCGCCGCGGCGCTACGCGGCGGCAGCGCCTACCTTCCGCAGACTTCCCACTGGTATTTCCCGCAGGCTTACCAGCTCGACCAGCACGGCAAGTACCTGCTGATGGCGCCCGCGAAGGATCGCTCCGCGGGCATCGGCTTTCGCTGCGTCGTCGATGCCGCGTAAGTTGCGCTTCGCGCTCGCCTTCGCGGTTCGCCCATGAGCGGATCGCGGCTGGGAGGCATTCTCGGAGCCGCGCTCGCGGCGAACCACGCCGGGAGGCTCAGCCACTTCATCACCGATCCCTCGAGCCCGGCGATCGCGCTATTCGATCCGCAGCGCGCCGCGCGCAATCACGACGGCGACTGGTACGGCGAGCACGCGGGCAAGTGGCTCTACGCTGCGGCCAAGGCGGCGCGCCGCACGGACGACGCGCGCCTTCTCGCCAACGTGCGCCGCGTCGCCGACTACCTCGTGAGCGTGCAGCAGCCCGACGGCTATCTCGGCACCTACGCCCCCGAGCGGCGCTTCACCGTGAAGCAGCCGCCGCCTCTCGCGACCTGGGACGGTGCCCCGGCGCAGCGCACCTGGGACATCTGGACCCACAGCTATCTCATCCTGGGCCTGCTGCAAGCGGGGCCGGAATACCTCGCGGCCGCTCGAAGGATCGGGGACCTCGCGTGGCAAGCGCTCGACGAGGGCGGCATCGACATCACCGAGCTCGGCAACCATCACGGCATGTCGGCCACGGTGCTGCTCGATCCCGCCGTCGAGCTCTACTTCGCGAGCGGCGAGAAGAAGTATCTCGAGCTCGCGAAGCTCATCGCGAAGCAGGCCGATGCGCGCAACGAGCTGCGCCTCGTTTCCCGCGCGCTCGCGGGCGCGGACGCCTCAGAGATCGGCACCGGCAAGGCATACCAGCTCTCGTGGAATCTCGTCGGGCTCGCGAAGCTCCACCGCGCCACGGGCGATGCGGACTGTCTCAGCGCCGCGACGCGGGTCTGGGAATCGATCCGCGCAAGCCACCTCACGCTGGGCGGCGGGCCGTGGGGGGGCGTCGGCCTGCGCTCCCGTGAAGTGTTCAATCCGGCGGGAGTCTTCAGTCCGTACGGCTACGTCGAGACCTGCTCGACCTTCTCGTGGATCCAGCTGAATCGCGAGCTCCTCGCGATCACCGGCGAGGCGCGGTACGCCGAGGAGATCGAGCGCTCGGCGTACAACGACCTCCTCGGCGCCCAAGCCCCGGACGGCGAGGACTGGTGCTACTACTCGTTCCCCAATGGCAAGCGCGTGCACACGACCTACTGGCGCTGCTGCAAGTCGAGCGGTGCGATGGCCCTCGAGGAGTTGCCGGAGGTCGCGTGTACCGCCGACGCCGACGTGGTCTCGGTCAACCTGCATTCGCCCGGCGAGGCGCGGGTGACGACGCAATCCGCGGGCACGGTGAGGCTGGTGGTCGAGACGCGCTACCCGTTCGATGGCGCGATCCGCATTCGCGTCTCGCCGCAGCGTCCCGCGCGCTTCACGATCCGCGTGCGCATTCCCGCGTGGGCGACGAACGCGACGCTCGAGGTGAACGGCGCGCGCGCGCCGGCAACGCCCGGGACCTACGCCACGCTATCGCGCGACTGGCGCGAGGGCGACGCGATCGCGCTCGACTTGCCGATGGTCCCGGTGCTGCACCAGAAGTCGAGCCGCAACGTGCAGGAGTCGATCGCTCCCGACGGCACCCTGGTCGCGCAGGAAGTGATGCGCTACGACTACGTGGCCGTCACGCGCGGGCCGCTCGCCTACGCAACGAGCCTCATCGACGGCTTCAAGATCGAGGACACCTTCCGGCTCGAGGAAACGCCCGCGCTCGACCTGGTGCAGGGGCCGCAGGGATGCGAAGGGCCGGCTATCGCGATGCGCTTCGGATATCGCGAGCCGGTCATGTTCCTGCCCTACTACGAGGCCGGTGGGCGCGAGGACGGCGCGTGGCGCCTCACGTGGATGCAGGGGGCACCCCGTGCTCCGAGGCCGCGGCCTGCGCCTCCTGAAGGAAAGAAGTGACGAGGCGGATGCGAATCGTCGAGCGAGTCCACAGCGCGCCGACGCGGCGCGGCTCCGCGGCGCGCGGCAGCGGCAGGCGCACCACGCGCAGCCCCTCGGGCCACGGGCGCGCCCAGTCGGGCACGAGCGAGACGCCGAGCCCGCGATCGACCATCACCGCGATGGCGTTCAACGCGTTCAGCTCGAAGCGCTCGCGCGGCTTGATGCCGACGGTGTGCAGGTACTGGTTCACCTGATGGCCGCCCCACTGGTTGCGGTCGTAGCGGATGAAGGGCTGCGTCGCGAGGATCTCATGGGGATCGGCGCCCGCCATGCTCTCCGGGGCGAGCACCACGAGGGGCTCCTCGCGCAGCAGCTGCCACGAGCAGGTCTTGGGGAGCGCGAAGGGCGCCTCGAGCACGATCGCGGCATCGAGCTCGCCGTTCTCCACCGCGCGGTAGAGCTCGGGCGAGTAGCCCGGCTTGATGAACACGTTGATGAGCGGGAAGCGCGCGACCATGCGCACGAGGATGTCGGGCAGGATGCCGGTGAGCGCGTTGGTGCCCGCGCCCAGGCGCAGCTCGCCGGCGGTCGCCTCGTCGTTGGCCACGGTGCGCAGGTCGGCCACGTCGCGCAGCAGCTCGCGCGAGCGCTCGAGGATGCGCGTCCCCGCTTCCGTCACGCTCACCGTGCGCCCCGCGCGCGCGATGAGGGGGGCGCCGATGTCGCGCTCGAGCGTGCGGATCTGCTGTGCCACCGCCGCGGGCGTGATGTTCAGCAGGCGCGCGGCGGCAGCCATCGAGCCGCGTTCGACCACGGCGACGAAGGTCGTGAGGAACTGGGTATTCATGGGCCGGGACGGGAATGAATCTGGCCCATATTAATATCCCTGCCGCGCTCCTGCTCCTCGCAGCCCTTTGCGCGCGCGCCGAGCCGTTGGTGAAGATCGAGTCGAGCGAGATCGCGCCGATTCCCGATTCGATCGCGCACATGGTCGTGGTGGACGCGCGCCCGGTCGCCTTCGGAGCCCGCGGCGTCTGGCTTCTCGCGGAAGGCCGCACGCGCTGGTCGCGCGCCGAATGGCGCCCCGCGGGCGAGGTTATCGGCGTGGCGGCAGATGGCCGCGTCGCGAGCATCCTCCTCGGCACGCGCCGCGACGGCCCCGTGGAAAGGATCGAAAGGCTCACGCTGGCGGCAGGCGTTGTGGGGAGCGTGGCGCTCCCGGCGCTCCCGGTGCCGCTTGCCTCCGCGCAGGCGGCGATGCGCGCGGACGCGTTGTACGTCGCGGGCCGCGATGCAAGCGGAACGGCGCAATTCCTCTCCATGAATCCGCTCGCGACAGCGCCAGCCTGGACGCGGCAGGCGCCCTGGCCCGGCGGGGCCGGCGAGATCGTATCGCTCGTCGCGCAGTCCGCCGCTGCTTTCCTCACGCTGAAGGGCGAAGCGGGTCAGGACGACCGGATGCTGCGCTGGAAGCCGGGCGAGGGCTGGAGCGAGCGCGCCGCCGTGCCGGGCCAGGTCGTCGCCACCTCGGCGCGCGCCATCGGCCAGGCGCACATCCTCTACCTGGTCCATCCCGTCGGCGCCGAAGGGCAAGTGCGCCTCGTGATGTTCCACACCATCACCGGCTCGTGGGCCACCCTCGCGGATCCGGTGGCGGCGGGCGTAGTCGCGGCGGCGGCCTGGGGCAACGGCATCCTCTGGTCGCGCGCGGCGCCGGACGGCGCCTCCACGCAGGTCACGCTCGCCGAGGTCGAGTCGAGCAAGCTGCTGCTGCGCTGGCTGGACTGGATCGTGATCTTCGTCTACCTCGTCTCGATGCTCGGCATGGGGCTCTACTTCTACCTGCGAGAGAAGCGCATGTCGACGGCGGACTTCTTCGTGGGCGGGCGCACCATCCCGTTCTGGGCCGCGGGGGTCAGCCTCTACGCCGCGAACACGAGCTCGATCAGCTACATCGCGATCCCCGCCAAGGCCTTCGAGACCAACTGGCAGTACCTCACCAACAATTTGATCGCGGTGCTGGGCCTCATGTTCGTCGCGGTATGGATCGTGCCGCTATTGCGCCGGTTGAACCTCATGTCGGTATTCCAGTACCTCGAGACGCGCTTCCATCGCGTGATCCGCACGCTCGCGAGCGCGCTCTTCATGGCCGTTCAGATCGGCAGCCGCATGAGCGTGATCCTCTTCCTGCCCTCGCTCGCGATTGCCACCATCACCGGGATCGACGTCACGTGGAGCATCCTCATCATGGGGGTGTTCACCATGGCGTACACCGCGCTGGGTGGCATGAAGGCCGTGGTGTGGACCGATTTCGTGCAGCTCATCGTGAAGATGGGCGGCATCGTCTTCGCGATCGGCTTCGTGGTCCACATGCTCGAGGGCGGTGCCGGCGAGCTGTTCTCCATCGCCATCGCGGAGGAGAAGATGAAGCTCTTCGACTTCAGCTTCGACCTCACCAAGGCGACGGTGTGGGGCTTCATCTTCCTCGTCCTCTTCGACGTGGTGCTCACCTTCCCGAAGGACCAGGTGCTGATGCAGCGCGTGCTCTCCACCAGGAACGACCGCGACGCCAGCCGCTCGATCTGGACCTTCGCGGCGATCATGATCCCCGGCGGGTTCATGTTCTATTTCGTGGGCACCGCCCTCTACGCGTTCTACAAGACGCACCCGGAGCGCATGAACCCGCTCCTCACGATCGACGCGACGTTCCCGCTCTTCATCGCGGCGGAACTGCCCATGGGCGTGCGCGGCCTCATCATCGCGGGCATCCTCGCCGCCGCGATGGCGACGCTCTCCAGCATCATGAACAGCGTGGCGACGCTCGCCTCGGTCGACTTCTATGAAAAGCTCGTGAAGAACCCGGACCCGAAGGTGAGCGTGCGCTTCGCCGAGGCGATGACGGTGGTCACGGGGCTTCTCGGAATGGGGGTGGCGCTGCTGCTCTCGCGCTACGACATCCACTCGCTCTTCGACGTCTCGATCGAGCTAGCAGGAGTGCTGGGCGGCGGCTTTGCCGGCGCCTATACGCTGGGGATGTTCACGCGCCGCGCCAACTGGCAAGGCGTGGCGATCGGCGTCGCGGTGAGCATCACGCTCACCACCCTCGCCTGGACGCTCGGCATCGTGCACCCGTACTTCTACCTGGGCATCTCGATCATGCTGTGCATCGCCGTGGGCTACCTGGCGAGCTGGTTCTTCCCCGCGCCGGACCCGAAGGCGCTCGCCGGGCTCACCATCTACGCCGAACCGCCCTGACTCGAGCGCGCCGCCGTCTCAGAAGTGGAGGCGCGTGTCCATCGAAAGGCGCGCGGGCGGCGCGTACTCCGGAACCGGCGTGCAGGTCGGGTCGAAGATATCGAACTTGAACGAGAGCGTGCTCACGATATCGTTCACCAGGACGCGGCAGTGCTCGCATCCCACCGCGAGGTCGCCGATCATCCAGTTGGCGCAGTCGCCGTCGCGCCGCTCGATCACGTAGACCATCGGCATTTGGCACGACGCGCATTCCCGCGGCCGGCGGCGTGCGAACTCCTCGCTCAGGCGCGCATACAGTTTTCCCGGCGTGAGAGTGATTTTTTCCATGCCTCATCTTGACAGCTAGCGAGGCGCGGCGGGGAGGACGGAAAGGGTAAATCCCGTGTAGGACTAAGGCTCGTTCGTGCGCAATCCTCCGGCACCCGGCTGTAGCCGGGGATCAGGCGTTGAGCTTGCCGATCAAGGCCTGCATCTTCTCGGGGTCGTCGGCCTTGAGGATGCGCGCCACGATCGCGGCGATGTCGGGAAGGCTCGTCATCAGCACGCGCTGCTTTACCGAGAGCAGGTGCGCCGGGTGCATGGAGAAGTGGCGCAGCCCGAAGCCCAGCAGCATGCGCGTGAGCTCGACGTCGCCGGCCATCTCGCCGCAGACCGCAACCGGCTTCTCGTGCTGCTGCGCGGTGCGAATCACTCCCGCGATCAAGGCGAGCACCGCCGGATGCAGGGGATCGTAGAGGTGCGCGACCTTGTCGTCGGCGCGGTCGATGGCGAGCGTGTATTGGATGAGGTCGTTGGTGCCGATCGAGAGGAAATCCAGCTTGCGGATGAACATCGGCAGCGCGATGGCGGCGGCGGGCACCTCGATCATGCCGCCCACGGGCACGTAGTCGTCGTACTTCACCCCCTCGTCGCGCAACTGCTCCTTGGCTTGCTGCACGGCGGCCCTCGCCTGGGTGAGCTCGTTCCACGTGGTGAGCATCGGGATCAGGATCAGCACCTTGCCGTGCTTCGAGGCGCGCAGGATCGCGCGCAGCTGCGTGTTGAACACGAGCGGCTCCGAGAGGCAGTAGCGGATCGCGCGCAGCCCCATGGCGGGATTCGCCGTCGCGTGGTCGTGGTCGCCCTGGCCCTCGGCGGACTTGTCGGCGCCGAGGTCGAGCGTGCGGATGGTGACGGGAAGCCCCTTCATGCCCTCGACCACCTCGCGATACGCCTCGTACTGCTCGTCCTCGCCGGGAAGGTCGCGGCGGTTCATGAACAGGAACTCGCTGCGGAAGAGACCCACGCCGGTGGCGCCGCTCGCCTTCACCTGCTCCACGTCGCCCGGCAGCTCGATGTTGGCGTAGAGCTGCACGGTGGTGCCGTCGAGGGTCGCCGCGGGGGCGCTCCTCAGGCGCTTCAGCTTGTCGCGCTCGAGGCGCGCCTGGTTCTGCTTGAGGCGATACTCGGCGAGCACGTGGCGGTCGGGATTCACGATCACCACGCCCTGCGTGCCGTCGACCACGATGAGCTCGTCCTCGTGGATCATCGCGCGCGAGTGGTGCAGCGCCACGATCGCCGGGATGTTCATCGAGCGCGCGATGATCGCGGTGTGCGAGGTGGCGCCGCCCATGTCGGTGACGAAGGCGGCGAACGGATGCTCGCGGAAGAGGATCACGTCGGCGGGCGAGAGGTCGCGCGCGACGAGGATGGAGGCGTCCTCGCGCACCGGCTTCATGGCGATGCGCCGCTGGGAGCCGGCGAGCGCGCCGAGGACGCGCTCCGCCACCTGGCGCACGTCGTCCTCGCGCGCCCTGAGGTAGGGATCCTCGATGTCGCTGAACTGCGCGAGGAGCTCGTCCAACTGCGTTCGCAGCGCCCACTCGGCGTTGCAGTGCTGCTCGCGGATGATGTCGCGCGGCGCCTCGGAGAACGCGCTGTCCTCGAGGAGCAGCATGTGCACGTTCACGAAGGGCGCGAGCTCCGCGGAGGGCCCGTGGCGCACGCTCTCGGAGAGCTCGTTCAGCTCCTCGCGCACCTCCTTCAGGGCGCGGTCGTAGCGGCGCTGCTCGCGGGTCACGTCGGCGCCGGAAATCTCGTAGTGGTCGACCTCGGCCTGCATCCCCGCGAAGAGGTGCGCGTGGCCGATGGCGATGCCGCCGGAGACGCCGATGCCGTGCATCGTGAAGCAGACGGTGGAGGCGGGCGGGCGCGCGCCTTCGGGGGTCATCTACTCGCCCTCGCCGAACTTGTCGTTGAAGAGGGCCTCGATCGCGCCGATCGCCGCCTCCTCGTCGGGTCCGTCGGTCTCGAGCTCGACGGTCGAGCCCATGCCAGCCGCCAGCATCATCACGCCCATGATGCTCTTCGCGTTCACGCGCCGGCCGTTCCTCGCGATGAAGACAGCGCTCTGGTACTTCGAGGCCATCTGGGTGAGCTTCGCCGAGGCGCGCGCGTGCAGCCCGAGCTTGTTGCTGATGGTGATGGGGCGCTTGATCATGTCTTGGCCATGCGCATCAGGCCCTCGGTCGCGCCGGAGAGCGCCTTCTCGAGCACCGGGCCGAGCGGCTCGTCGCGATAGGTGAGGGCGCGGATCAGCATCGGCAGGTTCACCCCGGCGATGCCTTCCACGCGGCCGGGGACGAGCAGCTTCATGGCGATGTTGGACGGCGTCGCGCCGTAGATGTCGGTGAGGACGAGCACCCCCTGCCCCTGGTCGAGGAAGCGTATCAGGTCCTCTGCCATGGGCAGGATCGCGTCCGGGTCGTCATGGACGGTCACGCCGAGCTGGCGCAGGAAGAGCGGGCGCTTGCCGAGCACGTGGCTCGCCGAATGGATCAGCGATTCGCCGAACGTGCCGTGGGAAACAATCAGTATTCCGATCATGGAAAGTGGGGCCGGGTACGCATTCTTGGTCGTCTGGGATAATAAGGCACCCTGCCACGTTGCATGCGCAAACCGTACCCGACCCCACTTTCCATGGACAGCAAAACCCCACGCCCCACCGAGATCACGCTGCACCAGCAATCGGGCGTGCTCGACGTGGCGTTCGACGACGGGCGTAAGTTCGCCCTCCCGGTCGAGTACCTGCGCGTCTTCTCGCCCTCGGCGGAGGTGCGCGGCCACGGCCCGGGCCAGGAGGTGCTCCAGGTGGGCAAGCGCGCGGTCGGCATCGAGGCGGTCGAGCCGGTCGGGGTCTACGCGGTGAAATTCGTCTTCAGCGACGGCCACGACACCGGCATCTACTCATGGGATTACCTGCACGAGCTCGGCGTGAAGCAGGAGAGCCATTGGAAGAGCTACCTCGCGCGCCTCGAGCTCGCCGGCAAGAGCCGCGACGCATGACGGACAAGACCACCCACTTCGGCTACCAGCAGGTGCCCGAGGAAGAGAAGGCGAAGCGCGTGGGCGACGTGTTCAAGTCGGTTGCGCCCAGCTACGACGTGATGAACGACCTCATGTCGCTCGGCCTGCATCGCGTGTGGAAGCGCTTCGCCCTCGAGCTTTCCGGCGTGCGCGCCGGCTCGCGCGTCCTCGACGTGGCCTGCGGCAGCGGCGACCTTGCCGCCGCGTTCGCGAAGCGCGCCGGACCTACCGGCCAGGTGTGGATGACCGACATCAACGCGGCGATGCTCGCGGTGGGCCGCGACAAGATGATCGACCACGGCATCTTCCCGCCGCTCGCGCTCTGCGACGCAGAAAAGCTGCCGTTTCCCGCCGACACGTTCGACTGCGTCTCGGTGGCCTTCGGGCTGCGCAACATGACGCACAAGGACCGCGCGCTTGCCGAGATGGCGCGCGTGACGCGGGCCGGCGGGCGCGTGATCGTGCTGGAATTCTCGAAGCCGTGGAAGCCCCTCGCGAAGGCCTACGACGCGTACTCGTTCTCGATCCTGCCGGCGCTCGGCAAATACGTCGCGAAGGACGAGGCTGCCTACCGCTACCTCGCCGAGTCGATACGCATGCACCCGGACCAGGAGACGCTGAAGACGATGATGGAAACCGCGGGCCTCTCGAAGGTCGACTACTTCAACCTGACCGCGGGCGTGGTCGCGCTCCACCGGGGCTACAAGCCGTGAGCGCGCTCTTCCCGGATCCGGCCGCGCGTGCGTTGAACCACGTGCTGAGGAGCGCGCCGCTCGCCATGGAGCGCCTCGCCCGGCACGCCGGTCGCACGGCGGCGTTCCACGTGGGCCCGCTGACGGTCGCCTTCACCGTGCAGACGACCGGCGAAGTCGCCGCCGCCGTCCCGGGCGCCGCCCGCGACCTCGAGGTGCGCATCTCGCCCTTCCTGCTGCCGCGCCTCGCGGCCCACGAGGAGGCGGCCTTCCGCGAGATCGAGATGCAGGGCGACATGGAGCTCGCGCAGGAAGTCTCGTTCCTCGCGAAGAACCTCACCTGGGACGCGGAGGAGGACTTGTCGAAGGCGGTGGGCGACATCGCGGCGCATCGCATCGTCTCCACGGCGCGCGCGTTCATCGGGTGGAGCGCGGACACGGGCGTGCGCCTCGCGCAAGGCGCCGCGGAGTACTGGACCGAGGAGTCGCCGCTCATCGCCACGCGCGTCAAGGTCGACACGTTCGTGAACGGCGTGGCGGAGCTGCGCGACGCCGTCGAGCGCCTCGAAAAGCGCATCGCGAAATTAGGCTAGGCCTCGCCCTCATCGCGATCTCCGCCGCCGCTTTCGGGGCGGTGTGCTTCTTCGCGGCGCTCAACTACGCATCGGCGGGCCTGGCAGCGCTCCTCCTGTACGCGTACCCGACGCTCGTGTGCCTGCTCGCCGCCGCGTTCCTGCACGAACGGCTCACGGCGAAGCGCCTCGCACTCCTCGCGGTGAGCTTCACCGGCATCGCCCTCAAGCTGGGCGGTGGACCCGGCACATCCACCGCGATCGTCCTCGGGCTCGCGGCGGCTGCCTTCTACTCGGTGTGCATCCTGGTGGGCGCGCGCGCAATTCCTCGCGGTGGCCTCGATCGCCTCGACCCTCGAACCCGTGGTGAGGGTGGCGCTCGCCTTTGTCATCGTCGGCGAGTCGCTCGCGCCCATCCAGTTCGCGGGCGCAGCCCTCGTGCTGGGCTCGGCGGCGTGGCACGCGCGCCGGTAGCAGGAACTTCTCGCCGCAAGGTGCGGTCCCGAGTGCCAAGGACTTCAACAATGCGCTGGCTCGCCCTCATGGTGGCACTGGCCGCCTGCTCGCCGGCCTGGGCGCAGCCGGCGGACCCCGAAGACACGGATCCCCCGGCGACCTCCCCAGCCCCGCAAGGCCGCGCTCAGCGTGCGTTCACGGTGACCTGGCGGGGGCCGCGCGAGCTGTGCGTGCTCTTCCAGAAGTACCTGCCGCCGCCCGTGCCCGAGGCGGGCGAGAGGCGCGCGGGGTCGCTGCGCCCCTGGATTCGCGACATCCGCCGCCGCGTTCCGGAGATCTCCGCGGCCGAGGGATATTTCTCCGCGACGCTCGACATCGAGTTCGACAGTGAAGCGCGCGACCACGCCACCGTCACCGTCACGCCGGGGCCGCGCACCCTGGTCGACACCGTCGACATCTCGTTCAAGGGTGACCTCGCCGGCGACGATCCGCGGCGCGACAAGCGCCGGCGAGAGCTCACCGAGTCGTGGTCGATGAAGGCCGGGCAGCCCTTCCGAAGCGCCGCCTGGGACGCGGCCAAGGCGCGCCTCGAGGAGGCGGCGACGGAGCTCGACTATGCGGCTGCGGCGTTGGTCGACACGCGCGCGCAGGTCGACGCGCAGGCCGCCCGGGCCCAGCTAGCGATCGTGATCGACAGCGGGCCGGCGTTCACCCTGGGAGACGTCGAGGTCGCCGGCATCGAACGCTATCCCGAGGCGGTGGTGCGGCGCCTCGTCGACCTCGAGCGCGGCGAGCGCTACAGCCGCACGCGCCTGATCGAAGTGCAGCACCTGGTGCAGAACGGGCCGTGGTTCTCGAGCGTGGTGGTGGACGTCGAGCCCGATCCGCTGAAGCCCAACCTGGTGCCGGTGCGCATGACCGTGACCGAGCGGCCCGCGCGCGAGGTCGGCCTCTCGGTGGGCTACGGCACCGACGACGGCCTGCGCGGCGAGGCGGCCTTCCGCCACCGCGATCTCTTCCACCGCGGCCTCGACCTGCAGAGCTCGCTGCGCGTGAGCCAGAAGCGCCAGATCGGCTATGCCGACGTCTACCTGCCGCCGGGGCTGGTGACGCTGGGCGCGCTCGGCGCCGTGCCGTTCAGGGACAGCGTCGGCGTCCTCACCGAGCACAGCACCATCCAGAACCTCGCGCTGTCGCGCTTCGCAGTCGCTGGATATCGCCATTTCGTCCTCGAGAAGTTCGAGCTGCGCGTGGGCCTTTCGTACCAGATCCAGCGCTCCTATCCCGAAGGCGCGGAAGTGCGCATCAAGCGCGCGCTCGCTCCGATCGTGGCGATCACGTGGCGCCACGTCGACAACGTGTTCGACCCGAAGAAGGGCGGGGTCCTCAACGTGCAATTCGCCACGGGCTCCAAGTCCCTCGCGTCGGGCGACGATTTCCTCAAGGCGTATGCGCAGTACCAGTACTGGATCCCGCTCGGCGCCATGGACCAGATCCTGCTTCGCACCGAGTGGGGCCGCACGTTCGCCGCGAGCCGCGAGCGCATACCGGAGGATTTCCTTTTCCGCGCCGGCGGCGCGCGCTCCAATCGCGGCTACGCGTACCAGAGCCTGGGCGTGCAGGAAGGCAACGCCGTGGTCGGCGGGCGCTTCGTCGCCACCGGCACCCTCGAGTACGTGCACTGGCTGAACAATACCTGGGGCGGGGCGCTCTTCACCGACATCGGCAGCGCCGCCGATTCACCGCGCGATTGGGAGCCGCTGAAGAGCTACGGAATCGGCGCGCGCTACAAGACGCCCGCGGGTCCTTTCGCGCTCGACCTCGCCTACGCCGGGCGCGACCACAAGTTCCGCCTCGCTTTCTCGGTCACCATCGCGTTCTGACCATGAGCGACGCCGCCCCCGATCCCGCCGCTCCCACGCCACTGCCGCGCAAGCGCCGGCGCTGGGGGATGTACACGCTCGCGCTGCTGCTGGCGGCGCTCGCGGTCGGCGCGGGCGGGATCTACTGGCTCCTCCACACGCGGGCCGGAGCGCAGCTGTTGCTGGGCCGCGCGACGGCGTTCCTCGGCAAGGGCGCCAAGCTCGAAGGCGTGGAGGGCAGCCTCGGCGGCGTGCTGCGCGTGAAGTCGATCCTCATCGACCGTCCCGACCTCTATGTGCGCGTCGACGACCTCGAGATGGATTCCTCGGCGCCCCTCGGCGGCATTCTTGTCGTGCACCGGCTCGCCGCGCGAAGTGTCGAGGTGCGCACCGCGACGTCGAAGGAAGCGGCGCAGCTGCCTGCCTCTTTCGCCCCGCCCTACCCGGTGCGGCTCGAGGAGGGCCGCGTGGGCACGCTTCGCCTCGGCGCCATTCCCCCGGTGCCCGCCAAGGACCTCGTGCTGAAGGACATCCTGCTTCGCGGCGAGGGCGACCTGGTGCGCTGGAAGGTCGCCGAAGCGAGCGTGGCGAGCCTCTTCGGAAGCGCGCGCGTCTCCGGCACCATCGGCAACACCAAGCCCTTCGCCGTGGATGTGGCGGGCGATTTCGCTGGCCAGTTCGCGCAACGCGATTACCGCGTCACGGCAAAATTCGGCGGCACGCTGAAGGCCATCGAGGCGAAGGTCGACGGCCTCGTCGCGGGGACCCGCGCGAGCGCCCACGCGGTGCTGGAGCCCTTCGCCACGGTGCAGGTAAAGACGCTCACCTTCGACGCTGCCGACGTGGATGCCTCGCGATTCTCGCCCGCGCTTCCGCGCACGCGCATCGGCGTTCACGCGACGCTCGCGCCTGAAGGCAACGCGTTCGCGGGGCCGGTGCGCATCGCGAACGCGGAACCGGGGCCGTGGGACCGTGGGCTCCTGCCTTTCAATTCCGCGTCGGCGCGCGTGGTGGTCGCGGCGCAGCGCACCGATCTCTCCGGCCTTCACGTGCAGCTCGCGGGAGGTGGGTCGGCGAGCGGGCACGCGACGCTCGCCAACGGGAGCATCGAAGCGCACCTGCGCGTCGCCGACGTGGACCTCGCCGCCCTGCACGGCAACCTGCAGAAGACGAAGGTGGCGGGACAAGTCGCGATCTCCGGCGACCAGAGCGCGCAGCGCTTCGAGGTGGCGCTCAAGGATCCACGCTTCGAGGTCGAGGGGCGCGCGCTCCTCGCGCACCAACGCCTGGACGTCGAGGCGGTGCGTGTCGCGACCGGGGGCGGCGCGGTCGCGGGCAAGGGCACGCTCGGCCTCGCCGGGCGGCGCGAGTTCCGCTTCGAGGGTCGCGCGCAGCACTTCGATCCCTCGGCGTTCGTGAAGGCAAAACGCGGCGACCTGAACTTCACGTTCGTGACGTCGGGCACGCT
>JBDTXQ010000014.1:0-16369 GCA_040006115.1 Usitatibacter sp. | reverse complement strand
CCTGCAGCCTTTCGGTCGCGGTGACGAACTCTGCGATAATTTCGAACATCCGCCATGCCTCGCGCGCGGAGCTCTGCGAGCGTTTCACGAGCTGGGGATCCGACGGTTTTGGAACCTTGGGGGCGGCGATTGCCATGGTGGGACCTGCATATTGAGATGAACGACAAAAAGAAACGGCTCCTGCTGGTCGACGCCTCGAGCTACCTGTATCGCGCCTTCCACGCACTCCCCGAGTTCCGCAGCCCCTCGGGCGAGCCCACGGGCGCGATCCTCGGCGTGATCAACATGCTGAGGAAGCTCAAGCAGGATTTCCCCTCGGATTATATCGCCGCGGTGTTCGATCCCAAGGGCAGGACCTTCCGCGACGACATCTACCCGCAATACAAGGCCACGCGCCAGGCCATGCCCGAGGACCTCGCCGCGCAGATCGAGCCGCTGCTCGAGACCGTGAAGGCGCTCGGCTGGCCGATCGTGGTGGTCGATGGCGTGGAGGCCGACGACGTGATCGGCACGCTGGTGACCCATGCCGAGCGCGCGCACGATTGGGACTCGGTGATCTCGACGGGCGACAAGGACTTGACGCAGCTCGTGACCGACAAGGTGCTCTGGGTGAACACCATGTCGAACGAGAGGCTCGATCCGGCCGGCGTGAAGGCCAAGTTCGGCGTGCCGCCCGAGCGCATCGTCGATTACCTCGCGTTGGTGGGCGACGCGGTGGACAACGTGCCCGGCGTCGAGAAGGTCGGGCCGAAGACCGCGGCGAAGATGATCGAGCAGTTCGGCTCGCTGGAAGGGGTGATCGAGCGCGCCGGCGAAGTGAAGGGCGTGGTCGGCGAGAACCTGCGCAAGGTCCTCGACTGGCTCCCCACGGGGCGCAAGCTCCTCACCGTGAAGACCGACGTCGAGCTGCCCTTCGAGATGCAGTCCCTCGTCGACAAGGGCGCGGACGACGCGAAGCTCGCGGAGCTCTACCAGCGTTTCGGCTTCCGCACGCTGCGCGACGCGCTCACCAACAAGGAGGACGCGCCGGAGAAAGGCGATTCCATGCCTCCCGCCGCGCCGAAGGGAGGGCGCAACTTCGCGCTCCTTAACGCCGTGGAGCAGCCGGTCGAAAACGTGACGCCCTTCGTCGCGAAGCGCGAGTACGAGACGGTGATCGACGAGGCGGCGCTCGATCGCTGGGTCGCGAAGCTAGCCGCCGCACCGCTCGCGTGCGTGGACACCGAGACCACGAGCCTCGACCCGATGACCGCGCAGCTGGTCGGCATCTCGCTCTCGGCGAACGCGGGCGAGGCCGCTTACATTCCCCTCACGCATCGATATGCGGGCGCGCCGACCCAGCTCGCGACGGCTGTCGTGCTCGGCAAGCTCGCGCCGTGGCTCGAGGACGCGGCCAAGCTCAAGGTGGGCCAGAACGCCAAGTACGATCGCCACGTGTTCGCCAACCACGGGGTCACGGTGCGCGGCGTCGCGCACGACACGCTGCTCCAGTCGTACGTGTTGGAAAGCCACCAACGCCACGACATGGACGCCCTCGCGATGCGCTTCCTCGGCGCGAGTGGGCTGCTGCAATACGTCGACGTCGCCGGCAAGGGCGCCGGGCAGATCCCCTTCGACCAGGTCGAGATCCAGCGCGCCGCCGACTACTCCGCCGAGGATGCGGACGTGACGCTGCAGCTGCACGGCGCGCTCATGCCGCGCATCGAGAAGGAAGCGTCGCTGAAGCGCATCTACGCCGAGATCGAGATCCCGGTGGCGAGCGTGCTGCTCACGATGGAGAGGAACGGCGTCCTCATCGACGGCCAGCTCCTCGCGAGGCAGGGCCAGGAGCTCGGGCAGAAGATGCTCGACCTCGAGAGGAAGGCGCACGAGCTCGCCGGCGGCCCGTTCAACCTCGGCTCGCCCAAGCAGCTCTGCGAGATCCTCTTCGATCGGCTCAAGCTGAAAGTGGTGAAGAAGACGCCGTCGGGCGCGCCCTCCACCGACGAGGAAGTCCTCGAGAAGCTCGCCCAGGACCATCCGATCTGCGCGACGCTCCTCGAGCACCGTGGCATGTCGAAGCTGAAGAGCACCTACACCGACAAGCTGCCGCGCATGGTGCACGCGAAGACCGGCCGCGTGCACACCAACTACGCGCAGGCGGTGGCGGTGACGGGAAGGCTCTCGTCGACGGATCCGAACCTGCAGAACATCCCGGTGCGCACCGCCGAAGGCCGGCGCATCCGCGAAGCCTTCATCGCGCCGCGAGGCTCGAAGATCGTGTCGGCGGACTACTCGCAGATCGAGCTTCGCATCATGGCGCACCTGTCGGGCGATGCGGGCCTGGTCGAGGCCTTTTCCCGCGGTGAGGACGTGCACCGCCACACGGCTTCGGAAGTCTTCGACACGCCGCTCGCCGAAGTCACGAGCGAGCAGCGCCGCTACGCGAAGGTCATCAACTTCGGCCTGATCTACGGCATGAGCGCCTTCGGGCTCGCGCAGAACCTGGCGATCGACCGCACCGCCGCGGCGAGCTACATGGAAAAGTATTTCGCGCGTTATCCGGGGGTGGCGCGCTACATGGAGCGCACGCGCAACGAGGCGCGCGAGCGCGGCTACGTGGAAACGGTGTTCGGCAGGCGGCTGTGGCTCCCCGACATCGCGTCGTCGAACCAGGCGCGCCGGCAGGGCGCCGAGCGCCAGGCGATCAACGCACCGATGCAGGGTACCGCCGCAGACCTCATCAAGCTCGCGATGATCGCGGTGCAGGATTGGATCGAGCGCGAAAAGCTCGCCGCCAAGCTCATCATGCAGGTGCACGACGAGCTCGTCCTCGAAGTGCCCGAAGGCGAGCTGGAGCGCGTGAAGCCCGGCGTCGAGAAGCTGATGATGGGCGTGGCGACGCTCGACGTGCCGCTCGTGGTCGATGCCGGCGTGGGGCTGAACTGGGAAGAGGCGCACTAGCCTTGGCGTTCATCGATCATTTCTCGGAGAAGTCTGATCTCTACGCGCGGGCGCGACCCGCGTATCCGGACGCGCTCTTCGCGTTCATCGCAGGCGAGGCGCCGGGCCGTGAGCGCGCATGGGATTGCGCGACCGGCAGCGGGCAGGCGGCGCTGGGGCTCGCGCGTCATTTCGGAGCCGTCGAGGGCACCGACGCGAGTGCCGAGCAGATCGCCAATGCGATGGCCGCCCCGCGAGTGCGCTACTCGGTGCAGGCCGCGGAGCACACCGATTTTCCGGACGCCTCGTTCGACGCCGTGTGCGTCGCGCAGGCCCTGCATTGGCTGGACCTGGAGCGCTTCTACGCCGAGGCCAAGCGGCTGATGAAGCCTCGAGGCGTGCTCGCCGCGTGGGGCTACGCGCGCCATCACGTGACGCCGCAGGTCGATCTCGCGTTCGAGGAGCATTTCCTCGCGCCGGTGAGGCCCTACTGGCCGGCGCAGAACGCGAAGCTCTGGGCGGGATATCGCGAGGAGAGCTTTCCCTTCGAGCCGATCGACGCCCCCGCCTTCGCCATCGAAATGCGCTGGACGCTCGAGCAGCTCATCGACTACGCCGGAACGTGGTCGGCGACGCGCCGCTATCTCGAGGTGTCGGCGGACTTCCTCGCCCGCTCGCGCGTCGCCATGCAGCCCGCGTGGGGCGAGGGCGAGAGGGTCGTCACCTTGCCGCTCAGTTTTCGCTTCGGCCGGCGCGCGCCGTGATCGCGCTCGTCGAGGAAGGTGCTCGTCAGCTGCGCGGGGGAAGCCTCGTTGCGTTTCCCACGGAAACGGTCTACGGCCTCGGCGCCGACGCCTCGAATTCCACGGCGGTCGCGAAGATCTTCGCGCTGAAAGGCCGTCCCGCCGGCCATCCGCTGATCGTGCATGTCGGGAGCCCGGAGAGCCTGCGCGAATGGGCGCGAGACGTTCCTCCCGCCGCCTTCGCGCTCGCGGAGACTTTCTGGCCCGGGCCGCTCACCATGATCCTGAAGAGGGCGGCGCGCGTGCCGGATGCGGTCACGGGCGGCCAGGAGAGCGTCGGATTGCGCTGCCCCTCGCACCCGATGGCGCACGAGCTGCTGCGCGAGTTCGCGCGCATCGGCAGCGGCGCCATCGCGGCACCCTCGGCGAACCGTTTCGGCCGCGTGAGCCCCACCACCGCGGAGCACGTGCGCGACGAGTTCGGCGCCGGGCTCTTCATCCTCGACGGCGGCGCGTGTGAAGTCGGCCTCGAATCGACCATCGTCGACCTCTCGCGCGGCGCGCCGGTGCTGCTGCGTCCCGGCGCTGTCACGCGCGAGGACATCGCCCGGGTGATGGGGATCGATCCCCGCGACCGCGACGTCGAAGCACCGCGCGCTTCCGGCACGCTTGCCGCTCACTACGCGCCGGCTACCGCGATGGCGTTGCTAGGTCCGCAGGCGCTCGACGGGGCAGTGCGCTCCCTCGAGAACGTCGCCGTGCTCGCCCTTCGCGAGGCGCCCTCCCGCGCGCGCGTCGCCACGTGGATCAACGCGGGCAGCGACCCGGCGCGCTATGGACACGACCTATACGCGAACCTGCGCAAGCTCGACGCGTCGGGGGCGAAGCGCATCCTGGTGGAATCGCCCCCGGCGACGGTCGAATGGGAAGCCGTGAACGACCGCCTGATGCGCGCCGCGGCCGGGGCCGGCCTTCTCGACGACGAGCCCTGAGCGGAAATTTTACGGCCAAAGAAAAACGGCGCGGATGGCTCCGCGCCGTTTTTTTCCGGAATGCTGCGTCTAGTGGCGGGTCGGGTTCAGCGGGGCGCGATCGAGGCGATCGGGCACGCCGTCGCCATCGCTGTCACGGTTCCATCCGCCGCGCTGGTAGGTCCACTTGCCCTCATCGTGCATCACCCAGCGGTCGGGCGCGTAACGATAACCCTTGCGCTCCGCGACGTGATGGCCGGCGACCCATTCATGCTTGCCGTTGCGCCAATGCCACGCGCCCGGCACCCAGACGTGGCCGGTGCGCATTTCGTACTTCTCGACGCGGCGCGCCGGCGGGTCGATGGTTATGTAATGGTCTTCCGCGAAGGAGGGAAGGGCGAAGCCCGTGAAGGTCGCGGCGATAGCGGCGAGGAGCAGTTTTTGACGACTCACCATGGGGTGTCTCCTTTGAAATTTGTTAGGGGGAGTCAGCCAGTGTAGGCACGGCCGGAGAAGCGCGCGTGTAAGGGAATCACTCCACCGCGCGTAGGACGGCGCCGCTTCCTACGCTGAAACGCTCCCGCGCCACGCCCGTCACCGCTCCCGCGGCATCGCGCGTGCGCTCTTCGAGAGACGCTTCGCCGCTGGAGGACACCGTCAGCACGGTCGACGCGCGCGTGCCGTAGTCGGCGCCCGCGATGAGCGCGCTCGCGAGACGGCGCTCCCACGCGATGCCTACGCCGGTGGCGGGAAGCTCGGCATCGGGGGCGAGCGCCGTATCCGACAGCAGGTCGAAGAGCGGCTCCGTGGGATCGCGCATCGCGAGGGCCTCGCCCATGCGCGCGCGGCCGCGCACGACCTTGGGCCACGGCTCGTCGAGCAGGTGATTCGACAATCCGTGCACGCCGGGCTCGATCTCGCGTGCCGAGCCCTCGCGGCTGCCGTAATAGCAGAGGCTCGCGCCGTCGCCCAGGATCAGGTTGAACCCGTTGTATTCGCCCGCGCGAGGCGCGAGGCCGCCCAGGAACCGCGCGGGGGACTCGGAGCCGAGGAGGAACTCGGTGACGAGCCCGCCGCGGGAGCGCGCCGTGGAGCGCTTCTCGGAAGGGTCGCGATAGTTGGTCACCGCGGCGAAGCGGCCGGCGCGCGTGATCCCCATCCACGTCCCGCCCGCCTGCAGGTCGTGGCCCGCCAGCAAATCAGGATGATCGGGCCACCAGCGCGCGGGCTCTGCGGGCCGGTCGCGCCATTCGTCGCGATTGGCCGCCACCACCAGGGGCAGGTCGGCGCGCGCCCGCCACGCGACGACGATCATGCACATCGCGCGGAGCCTTCAGCCCTCGCCCTTGATCTTGGCGACGAGTTCGGCGTAGCGCGCGTTGTCGAAGGGCGTCTTCTCCGCGAGCATGCGGTTGGTCTCCGTGCGCAGCGCCGCGGCGATGAGCTGCAGCGCGTGGTTGCGCGTCTGGCCCTCGGCGATCAGGCGCTCATAGGCGGCCTTGGCCTGCGGCGGGTCGCCGGTTTCGAGCTGGCTCATCACGGTGTCGAGGAATGCGTCGCGGACGGTCTTGTCGCTGCTCATTCGCTCCCCTCCCAAAGGTCGTGAACGGTGATTCTGACATGCCGCGCGCTAGGCCATGCGCGCCGGAAGCCACGTAACCAGGCCCGGAAAGAAGTAGATCAGCGCGACCGCGGCCGCCATCAGGAAGAAGAGCGGCAGCGAGGCGCGCGCGATCCAGGTGATCTCCTTCTTCGTCATGCCCTGCAGCACGAAGAGATTGAACCCGACCGGCGGCGTGATCTGCGCCATCTCAACCACCAGCACGATGAAGATGCCGAACCACACGAGGTCGATGCCGGCCTTGATGATGGTCGGCAGGATCACGCCCATGGTGAGCACCACCATCGAGATGCCGTCGAGGAAGCAGCCGAGGATGATGTAGAACACCATCAGCCAGAAAAGCAACCACAGCTGCGAGAGGCCGAATCCGGTGATGAACTCGGCGAGCTTGCGAGGCAGCCCGATGTAGCCCATCGCAAGGGTGAGGAACGAGGCTCCGGCAAGGATGAGGGCGATCATGCAGTAGAGCCGCGTAGCGCCCATCAGGCTCTCCATGAACACGGTGGTGCTCATGGATCCCTGGATCACCGAAAGGAGGAGCGCGCCCACCACGCCGAGCGCCGCTGCCTCGGTCGCCGTCGCGATGCCCACGTAGATCGAGCCCAGCACGAGCGCGATGAGCCCCACCACGGGAATCAGGTGCCGCGACGCGTAGAGCTTCTCGCGCAACGTCATGTGCGCGTCGGGCGGCGGAATCTTTCCCGGGTTCAGCAGCGCCCAGACGATGGTGTAGCCCATGAAGAGCCCCGCGAGGAGCAACCCCGGGATGACACCCGCGATGAAGAGGCGCGTGATCGACACGTCCGCGCTCACGCCGTAGACGATCATGATGATCGAGGGCGGTATCAGCAGGCCCAGGGTGCCCGCGCCTGCAAGCGTTCCGATGGTCATGTCCTCGGGGTAGCCGCGACGCTTCAGCTCCGGGAGCGTCATCTTGCCGATGGTGGCGCAGGTGGCGGCGCTTGACCCTGACACCGCGGCGAAGATGGTGCAGCCGATGATGTTGGTGTGCAGGAGCCGCCCCGGGATCCGCGAGAGCCACGGCGCGAGGCCCTTGAACATGTCCTCGGAGAGCTTGGTGCGGAAGAGGATCTCGCCCATCCACACGAAGAGCGGCAGCGCGGTGAGCGTCCACGAGGAGAGCGAGCCCCACACGGTCACCGCCATGGCATCGCCTACCGGGCGGCTGGTGAATAGCTCCATGGCGATCCATGCGACGCCGAGGAGCGAGATGCCGATCCAGAGGCCGCTCCCCAGCAACACGAAGAGGAGGACGATGAGCGCGATGGTGATGAATACGCCCATGGCTACTCGATCGCCTTCAGCTCGTTGGCGGGCGCGGTGGCGAGCGCGCGGCGGCGCATGAGGAGGATGAAGTCGTCGACCATCGCGACCAGCAGCACGGTCGCGCCCGCGGCCATCGCGAGCTCCGGGATCCAGAGCGGCGTCGCGTCGTTGCCCTGCGAGATGTCGTTGAAGGCGCGCGATTGCCACACGAGGCGCGCGCTGTAGAAGGCGAGGATCGCGCAGAAGAACGTTCCCGCCGCGTGGCACCACAGGTCGAGGGGGCGCTTGAGCCTCCCGCCGAAGCGCTCGAGGAAGAGCGTCACCCGGATATGCTCGCCGCGCTTCAGCGTATGGGCGAGCGCGAGGAAGCTCGCCGCCGCCATGCAGTAGCCCGCGTACGCGTCGGAGCCGCGCAGGTTGAAGCCCGCGAGCCGCCCGACGACGCTGGCGAGCACCATCGCGAGCACTCCCACCATGAAAAACGCCGCGAGATACCCCGCGGCGTTGTACAGGGAGTCGAGGAACTTCCTCACTTCCGGTACGCGTCGACGATCGCCTGCCCCTCCGGTCCCGCAGTCTTCATCCATTCGCCGGTCATGGTGTCGCCGATCTTCTTGAAATCGGCCTTCAACTGCGCCGAGGGCGCGGCCACGATCATGCCGTTTTTGGCCATCTGCTCGAGGTACCACTTGTTCTTCTCTTCCGAGACCTTCCAGCCGCGCTCCTCGGCCTCGTGCCCCGCGTGCAGCAGCGCCGCCTGGCTCGCCTTGTCGAGCGCGTCGAACGCCTGCTTGTTCACGAACACGACGTTCTTCGGGAGCCACGCCTGGGTGTCGTAGTAGTTCTTCACCACTTCCCACGCCTTGGTGTCGTAGCCGGTGGCACCCGAGGTGATGTTGGCGTTGACCGCGCCCGTGGCGAATGCCTGCGCGAGCTCGGCCGCCTGGATGGTGACCGGCTGCGCGCCCGCGAGCTCGGCGATGCGCGACGTGTACGGATTGTAGGTGCGCATCTTCATGCCCTTCAGGTCTGCGACGGAGCCGATGGGCTTGGACGAGTAGATGCCCTGGGGTGGCCACGGAACCGAGTAGAGCAGCATCATTCCCTGTTTCGCGAAGCGCTCCTCGACCGCCTTCTTCGAGGCCTTCCAGAGCTTCGCGGCGTCGGCGTAGCTGGTGGCGAGGAACGGCACGGAGTCGACGCCGAAGAGCGGGTCCTCGTTCGAATAGCCCGAGATCAGGATCTCGCCGATCTGCGCCTGCCCGCCCTGCACCGCGCGCTTGATCTCGTTCGCCTTGAAGAGCGAGGCGTTCGAGTGCACGGTGATCTTGAGCTTGCCCCCGGTCGCCTTGTCCACGTCGGCGGCGAACTGGTTGATGTTCTCGGTGTGGAAGTTGGTCGGCGCGTAGGGGGTGGGCATGTCCCACTTGGTCTGCGCGTTGGCGGCGGACGAAAGGCCGGCGGCGAACAGGAAGGCGAGTGCCTGGAAGCGCTTCATGGTTTTCTCCTTGGGTAGAGGCCGAACCTAGCAAAGGCCGGGGTGCGTGTCAAAATCCCGGTATGGAGTCCGCCATAGAGATCCCCGCCCGCGCCGAGACTTGGGCGCTCGCCATCGTCGTGAGGCCCGAGGGCCGCGAACGCCTGCGCGAAGCGGCAGGCGAGCGATGATCCCCGCGAATCGCGCCTGGCAGTTCTGGATCGACCGCGGCGGCACCTTCACCGACATCGTCGCGCGCAAGCCCGACGGCAGCCTCGCCACCCACAAGCTCCTCTCGGAAAACCCCGAGCGTTATCGCGACGCCGCCATCGCCGGCATCCGCGCGCTCCTCGAGGTGCCCGCGGGCGCGCCGATCCCCGTGGAGAAGATCGACGCGGTGAAGATGGGCACCACCGTCGCGACCAACGCGCTCCTCGAGAGGAAGGGCGAGCGCACCGTGCTCTTCGTGACGCGCGGCTTCCGCGACCAGCTGCGCATCGCCTACCAGAATCGGCCGCGCATCTTCGACCGCAACATCAAGCTGCCCGAGCTCTTGTACAAGAAGGTAGTCGAGGTCGAGGAGCGCGTCGCGGCGCGGGGAGAAGTGATCGTGCCGCTCGACGAGGCCGCGGCACGGCGCGACCTCGCCGCGGCGTACGCCGAAGGCTACCGCTCCATCGCGATCGTATTCCTGCACGGCTACCGCTATCCGGCGCACGAGGCGCGCGTGGCCGAGCTCGCGCGCGAAGCCGGATTCGACCAGGTCTCGGCATCGCACGTGGTCTCGCCGCTCATGAAGATGGTCTCGCGCGGGGATACGACGGTTGTGGATGCGTACCTTTCCCCGATCCTGCGGCGCTACGTTGAGCAAGTGGCCACCGAGCTGCCCGGCGCGCGCCTCATGTTCATGCAATCCAACGGCGGCCTCACCGACGCGCGCCGCTTCCAGGGCAAGGACTCGATCCTCTCCGGACCCGCGGGCGGCATCATCGGCATGGTGCGCACTTCCGAGAGCGCGGGATTCCCCAAGGTGATCGGCTTCGACATGGGCGGCACCTCGACAGACGTGTCGCACTACGCGGGCGAGCTCGAGCGCGAGTTCGAGACGCTGGTCGCCGGCGTGCGCATGCGCGCGCCGATGATGTCGATCCACACCATCGCCGCGGGCGGTGGGTCGATCCTCTTCTTCGACGGCCAGCGCCAGCGCGTGGGCCCGGATTCCGCGGGCGCCAATCCGGGGCCGGCGAGCTACCGGCGTGGCGGCCCGCTCACCGTCACCGATTGCAACGTGATGCTCGGCAAGGTGCAGCCCGCGTTCTTCCCGAAGGTGTTCGGGCCGAAGGGCGACGAGGCGCTCGACGCCGACGTGGTGCGGCGCAAGTTCGCCGGGCTCGCGGGCGAGATCGCCGCCGCGACGCGCCAGCCGCAATCGCCCGAAGCCGTGGCGGAGGGCTTCATCCGCATCGCGGTCGCGAACATGGCGAACGCGATCAAGTTCATCTCGGTGCAGCGCGGCCACGACGTGACCGAATACACGCTCGCCTGCTTCGGGGGCGCCGGCGGCCAGCACGCGTGCCTCGTCGCCGACGAGCTCGGCATGAAACGCGTCTACATCCACCCGCTCGCGGGCGTGCTCTCCGCCTACGGCATGGGACTCGCGCAGGTGCGGGCGCTGCGCGAGGAGGCGGTGGAGCTGCGCCTCGAGGACGGCGCCCTCACCGACATCGAGGAGAAATGCGTGAAGCTGGGCGAGCAGGCGGTGCACGAGCTGGCCGAGCAGGGCGCGGCCTTCGAGCGGCTCGACAAGCGCGTGCACCTGAAGTACGAGGGCACCGATACCTCGCTTACCGTCGCGCTAGGCTCCATCAAGCAGATGCGCGACGAGTTCGAGCGGCTCTACCGCAACCGCTTCAGCTTCCTCATGCCGGGCCGCGCCCTGGTCGCCGAGGCGGCGTCGGTGGAGGCCGTGGGCCGCTCCGACGCGGGGCCCGGCCTCATCGTCGCGAGCCCGGCCACCAACGCGAAGCCCACTGCGCTCGCCGAAGTCGAGATGGCGACCGGCGGCACGCGCTACCGCACGCCCGTCTACGCGCGCGACAGGCTCGCTCCCGGGACGCGCATCGCCGGGCCCGCGATCATCGCGGAGCGCAACGCCACCACCGTGGTGGAGCCCGAATGGGAGGCGCGCGTGACCGAGCTCGACCACCTGGTCCTCGAGCGCGCGGTGGAGAGGAAGGCGCGCTACGCCCTTGGCACCACCGCGGACCCGGTGATGCTCGAAGTCTTCAACAACCTCTTCATGTCGATCGCCGAGCAGATGGGCGTGCGCCTCGCGCAGACCGCGTACTCGGTGAACATCAAGGAGCGCCTCGATTTTTCCTGCGCGCTCTTCGACGCGGAAGGCAACCTCATCGCCAACGCGCCGCACATGCCGGTGCACCTGGGCTCCATGGGGGAAAGCATCAAGACCGTGATCGCCAAGAACGCCGGGCGCATGAAGCCGGGCGACGTCTACGTGCTGAATGACCCCTACAACGGCGGCACGCACCTGCCCGACGTGACGGTCATCACGCCGGTCTTCGACGAGCAGGAGAAATCGATTCTGTTCTACGTAGGTTCCCGCGGACACCATGCGGACATCGGCGGCATCACGCCGGGCTCGATGCCGCCCTTCTCGAAGACCGTGGAAGAGGAAGGCGTCCTCCTCGACAACGTGAAGCTGGTCGAGGACGGCCAGATGCTCGAAGGCGAAATGCGCCGCCTCCTCGGTGCGGCGCGCTACCCGGCCCGCAACCCCGACCAAAACATCGCCGACCTTCGCGCGCAGGTGGCCGCCAACGAGAAGGGCGTGCAGGAGCTGAAGCGCATGGTCGCCCACTTCGGCCTCGACGTCGTGAAGGCCTACATGGGCCACGTGCAGGACAACGCCGAGGAGTGCGTGCGCCGGGTCATCGGCGTGCTGAAGGACGGTGTGTTCGCCTACGAGATGGATAACGGCGCCGTCATCAAGGTGCAGATCACCATCGGCGCCGACAAGAGGAGCGCCACCATCGACTTCACCGGCACCAGCGCGCAGCTCGAGAGCAACTTCAACGCGCCGTCCGCCGTGGTCTACGCCGCGGTGCTCTACGTATTCCGCACGCTGGTGGACGACGACATCCCGCTCAACGCCGGGTGCCTCAAGCCCTTGAAAGTGATCATCCCCGAGCGCTCGATGCTGAATCCGCATCCGCCCGCGGCCACCGTGGCCGGGAACGTGGAGACCTCCCAATGCCTCACGGACGCGCTGTACGGCGCCCTGGGGCTGATGGGCGCCTCCTACGGCACCATGAACAACTTCACCTTCGGCAACGACCGCTACCAGTATTACGAGACGATCTCGGGCGGCACCGGCGCGGGGAATGGCTTCGACGGCACCGACACGGTGCAGGCGCACATGACCAATTCCCGCCTCACCGATCCCGAGGTGCTCGAATGGCGCTACCCGGTGCGCATCGACGCGCACGAGATCCGGCTGGGCAGCGGCGGCGGGGGAAGATGGCACGGCGGCAACGGCGCCACGCGGCGCGTGCGCTTCCTCGAGCCGATGACGGCGGCCATCCTCGCCGGACATAGGCGAATTGCGCCGTACGGCATGGCGGGCGGCGCGCCGGGAGCGGTCGGGCGCAACTGGGTGGAGCGCTCGGATGGTTCGCGCACCGATCTTTCCTACGCGGATGAGACCGAGGTCGCGGCCGGCGACGTGTTCGTGATCGAGACGCCGGGCGGCGGCGGCTACGGCAAGGCTTGAATCCTCCCGGGTTGACTTTTGCGCCTGATCGGCGACGCACCGACGCGCATGTGACAAATTTAACTTCCTCGCGATTTGCGCTGCGTATAAAATAGGCGGCTTCCCCATTCGCCGACAGTCTCGACGAGACCAAACCAGAAGAGCGGCGTTGCAAACTTGAAAATCGGCAACATCCAACTCAAGAACAACCTGATCGTCGCGCCCATGGCGGGCGTGACCGATCGACCCTTCCGCAGCCTCTGCAAGGCGATGGGCGCGGGCATGGCGGTGTCGGAGATGGTCGCGTCGAATTCCCTGCTGTGGGGCTCGGAGAAGACCATCCGCCGCGGCAACCACGAAGGCGAGGTCGAGCCCAAGGTGATCCAGATCGCCGGCTCCGACCCCGCGATGATGGCCGAGGCGGCCAGGTACAACGTGGATAGCGGCGCCCACATCATCGACATCAACATGGGCTGCCCCGCCAAGAAGATCTGCAACGTCTTCGCCGGCTCGGCGCTCCTGCAGGACGAGCCGCTCGTTGCGCGCATCGTCGACGCCGTGGTGCGCGCGGTGAACGTCCCCGTCACCCTCAAGATCCGCACCGGCTGGAACAAGGAAAACCGCAACGCGCTTCGCATCGCGAAGATCGCGGAGCAGCATGGCATCCAGTCGCTCGCCATGCACGGGCGCACGCGCGCCTGCATGTACACGGGCGACGCCGAATACGACACCATCCGCGCCGTGAAGCAGTCGGTCTCGATCCCGGTGATCGCCAACGGCGACATCTCCACGCCCGAGAAGGCGAAGTTCGTCCTCGAATACACCGGCGCCGACGCGGTCATGATCGGCCGCGCCGCCCAGGGGCGCCCCTGGATCTTCCGCGAGATCGAGCATTTCCTCGCGACCGGCACTCACCTGCCGCCGCCCAGCGTCACCGAGATCCGCGAGGTGCTCGTCGGCCATGTCCACGACCTGTACGCGTTTTACGGGTATGAGCGCGGCACGCGAGTGGCGCGCAAGCACATCAGCTGGTACACGAAGGGTCTGAAGAACTCGGCCGTGTTCCGGGCACGAATGAATACGCTCGAGACCTCCGAACTGCAGCTCGCCGCCGTGGCATCTTTCTTCGGCGAGTTGCTCGCGCATTCGGAGCGGCTCGAATACGACGACGAGGTGGCGCTTGCAGCGTAGAAACAGCGGTGATGCGCGGTCCGACGCTGCGCGCGAGAACGAGCTCGCGCTCACGGTGCGCAAGGTGATGCGCCAGTACTTCAAGGACCTCGACGGAGAGAAGGCCTCCGGGATCTACGACATGGTGGTCGCCGCGATCGAGAAGCCGATGCTCGAGGTGGTGATGTTCCAGGCGCACGGCAACCAGACCCGCGCCGCGGAGCTGCTGGGGCTCAATCGGAATACCCTGCGCAAGAAGCTGCAGCAACACGGCCTCGACTAGCCACGCCCCGCGCGGGGACGCAAGAATGACAAAAATCCAGCGCGCCCTGATCAGCGTCTCCGACAAGACGGGGGTCGTGGAATTCGCCAAGGCGCTCCTCGTCCACGGGGTCCAGATCCTCTCCACCGGCGGCACCGCGCAGCTCCTCAAGCTGAACGGCGTCGTGGTCACCGAGGTGGGCGAGCACACCGGCTTTCCCGAGATGATGGACGGCCGCGTGAAGACGCTGCACCCCAGGGTGCACGGCGGAATCCTCGCGCGGCGCGACAAGGCCGACCACCTGCAGGCGATGAAGGATCACGACATCCCGCCCATCGACATGGTGGTGGTGAACCTCTACCCCTTCGCGCAGACCGTCGCCAAGCCGGGATGCACGATGGAAGACGCGATCGAGAACATCGACATCGGCGGCCCGGCGATGGTGCGCGCCGCGGCGAAGAACCACGAGTTCGTCGCGGTGGTGACCGACCCGGCGGACTACGCGCCGCTCGCCGCGAAGATGGCGGCTTCGAAGGGCAGGCTCGACTTCGACGAGCGCTTCCGCCTCGCCGCCAAGGCGTTCAGCCATACCGCGGAATACGACGGCATGATCTCGAATTGGCTCACGGCGCGCTCGCCGAATGGCGTCGCTCGCGAGTTCCCGGACCGCTTCAACATGCAGGTGCGGCTTGCGCAAACGCTGCGCTACGGCGAGAACCCGCACCAGTCGGCGGCCTTCTACGTGGAGCGCGATCCGCCCAGGGGCACGCTCGCGAGGTTCAGGCAGCTGCAGGGCAAGGAGCTCAGCTACAACAACATCGCCGATGCGGACGCGGCATGGGAATGCTGCCGCACCTTCGACGTGCCCGCTTGCGTGATCGTGAAGCACGCCAATCCGTGCGGCGTCTCGATCGCCGAGACCGTCTTCGCCGCATACCGCAATGCCTTCCTCACCGATCCGACCTCCGCCTTCGGCGGGATCATCGCGTTCAACCGCGCGGTGGATGCCGAGACCGCCGAGTCGGTCGCGAAGCAGTTCGTGGAAGTGGTGATCGCGCCTTCGTACACTCCCGAGGCGCTCGCGGTGTTCGCCTCCAAGCAGAACGTGCGCCTCCTCGCCATCGAGGTCGCGAAGGACCTGAACCGCCTCGACATGAAGCGCGTGGGCGGCGGCCTCCTGGTGCAGACCTCCGACGATTTCGACGTGGCCGGGCTTCGCATCGTCACCCGGCGCGACCCCACGCGGGGCGAGATGAACGACATGGTGTTCGCCTTCCGCATCGCCAGGTTCGTGAAGTCGAACGCCATCGTGTTCTGCAAGGGCGGCATGACCCTCGGCGTGGGCGCGGGCCAGATGAGCCGCGTCGATTCCACGCGCATCGCCGCGATCAAGGCGAAGAACGCGGGCCTCGCGCTGCGCGGCTCGGTGGTGGCTTCCGACGCGTTCTTCCCGTTCCGTGATGGCCTGGACGTTGTCGCGCAAGCCGGCGCGCGCGCGGTGATCCAGCCCGGCGGAAGCGTGCGCGACAAGGAAGTGATCGCCGCTGCCGACGAGCACGGCATCGCCATGGTCTTCACCGGCATGCGGCACTTCAGGCACTAGCCCGGCACCAATGAAGCTCCTCGTCATCGGTTCCGGCGGCCGCGAGCACGCCGTCGCATGGCGCCTCGCGCAGTCGCCCAGGGTTTCCCGCGTCTACGTCGCGCCCGGAAATGCCGGCACGGCGCGCGAGGATGGCCTCTACAACGTCGACATCACGGCGATTCCCGACCTGGTCGCCTTCGCCAAGCGCGAGGAAATCCATGCGACGGTGGTGGGCCCGGAAGGGCCGCTCAGCGCGGGCGTGGTCGATGCGTTCCGCGCGGCGGGGGTGCGCATCTTCGGCCCGACGCGGCAGGCGGCGCAGCTCGAATCCTCGAAGGATTTCGCCAAGCGCTTCATGCAGCGCCACGGCATTCCCACGGCGCGCTACGCGACCTTCACCGATGCGAGGGCGGCGCACGCCTACGTCGACGAGCATGGCGCGCCGATCGTGATCAAGGCCGACGGGCTCGCGGCAGGCAAGGGCGTGGTTGTCGCCACGACGGCGCGCGAGGCCCACGAGGCGATCGACATGATGCTCGCCAACAAGCTCGGCGACGCGGGC
>JBDTXQ010000013.1:0-16380 GCA_040006115.1 Usitatibacter sp. | reverse complement strand
TGAAGTGGGAAGCGGGCCCGCTCACCGTCGAGCTCGCGCACGAGAGGCACTGGGATCTCTTCGGCCTGTCGAACAATGTGCCGACGGCAATGAGCAACGTGGCCGACCAGAATGTCCGCTCCAAGGACAAGGCTACCCAGGTCGCCGTCATCTACAAGCTCGGCCGCCACCAGTTCGAGTTCGACGCGAACCAGAAGAAATACGACGAGAATGCGAGCATCACCGGCCGGGCGCAGTCGTACAAGAACAACGCGTACATGTTCATCTGGGACGCGCGCTGGAACGCCCAGTGGCGCACCCAGGTGCATTACCTCAAGGCAAACAAGGGCTCGTGCGCTCGCGTGAACGCGGTGTGTACCACGGAGGGCCTCAACGGATCGCAGATCGCCGCGGGATTCGCGTACTACCTTTCGAGGAAGACCTACATTTTCGGGCTCTACACGCTGCTTCGCAACGGCAGCGCGGCGACTTACAGCAACTTGTTGCAGCAGTCGCCGGCGGTCGGTGAAGACATCACGCAGTACGCGCTCGGGATCCACACGATCTTCTGATTTTGCAGTGCGGCGCCCCACGAGGGCGCCGGGGAGTAGGCCGATTCGGCGGGCGCCCAGGCGCCCGTCCTTTTTTCAGGGTCCGCCATCTGGGCCCCCTTCCGGGGATCCCTTCCTCGGCAGAGAAATTGCAGAAGGAAGCCGCATGATGAATCGCAGAAACGCATTGCTCGCAGCCGCGCTCGGGGTGGCATCGCTGGCACTTCCCGCGGCCGCGCAGGTGAAGGCCGGCGCCACCGCCGCGGACGTCGCCAATTACGCCGCGGCCGACCGCGTGCAGAAGCTCATCGACGGCGCGAAGAAGGAGGGCGAGCTCAGCATCTACACCTCCGCCCAGTCCGAAGACATGGGCGCGCTGGTCTCCGCTTTCGAGAAGAAATACGGCGTGAAGGTGACCGTGTGGCGCTCCTCGAGTGAGAAGGTGCTGCAACGCGCGGTGACCGAAGCGCGCGGCAATCGCCACACGATGGACGTGGCCGAGACCAACGGGCCCGAGATGGAGGCGATGTCGCGCGAGAAGATCCTCGAGGCGGTGAAGTCGCCGCATCTCGCCGACCTCATCGCGCCCGCGATCCGCCCCCACGGCGAATGGGTCGGCACGCGGTTGAACGTCTTCACGCAGGCATACAACACTACGCTCGTGAAGAAGGAAGACCTGCCGAAGACCTGGGAAGACCTCGCCAATCCCAAGTGGAAGGGCAAGCTCGGCATCGAGCAGGAGGACTCCGACTGGCTCGCGGGGCAGTACGCCGAGCTGGGCGAGGCGAGGGCCGCGAAGGTGTTCAAGGACATCGTCGCCACCAACGGCGTCTCCGTGAGGAAGGGCCACACGCTCCTCACCCAGCTTGTTGTGTCCGGCGAGATCCCCCTCGCGCTCACGGTCTACAACTACAAGGCCGAGCAGATGAAAGGCAAGGGCGCGCCGATCGACTGGTTCTCCATCGGCCCGGCGATCGCCCGCCCCAACGGCATCGGCGTCGCGAAGAAGGCGCCGCATCCGCACGCGGCGGTCCTCTTCTACGATTTCGAGATCAGCCCCGAGGGGCAGAAGATCCTCGTGGGGCGCGACTTCGTGCCCACCAGCAGGAAGGTCGACACGCCGTTGAACAAGATCCCCATGAAGTTCGTCGACGCGCGCGTGGCGCTCGACGAGTTCACCAAGTGGGAAAAGCTCTACGCCGAGACCTTCACGAAAGGGGCGCGCTGATGGGCAAGGAATCGCACTACAGCAGCAAGAAGGACCGTGTCTTCGTCCGCGGCATCGCGGGCGCCTACAGCCTCACCGACGAGCTGAAGCGCCTGCGTTCCATGCCGCGCGTCATCAAGGGCAAGGATCTCCTCTTCAACGACGGCCCGCAATCGTTCAGCAAGCACTTCATCGAGCCGGTGGATGGCCTCACGCAGACGCTGCACGTGCATCTCGAGGAGTACGCCCCCGGCGGGCGCACGCAGAAGCACGGCCACGTGAACGAGGCGGCCTTCTACATCCTCGACGGCAAGGGCTACGAGATCCACGACGGCATCCGCTATGACTGGTCCGCGGGCGACGTCGCGATCGTGCACATGAACTGCGTGCACCAGCACTTCAACGCCGATCCGGCGAAGCCCGCGCGCGCGTTGGTGCTGAAGCCCAAGCCCATGCTCATGTTCATGAACATGCTGTTCCAGAAGTCGGTGATCCCGCGTCCCACCGAGCCTACCCCCGAGGGCCGCGGCTTCGTGCCGCGCCACTTCGAGGAAAACCTGAACCACCCGGAGTGAGGTCCATGAACGCGATGCGCATACTTCTCACCTGCGCCGCGCTCGCCGCGGCGTGGGCCGCCGGCGCGCAGAGCCTCGCCGCTTACGAAGGCACCGACCGCATGGAGAAGATCGTGGCGGCCGCGAAGAAGGAGGGCGAGCTCTCGCTCTACACCACGATCGCGGAGAAGGACCTGCCCGCGATCCTGCAGCCCTTCGAGCAGAAGTACGGCATCAAGGTGAATGCGTGGCGCGCCGGCACCGACAAGGTCCTGCAGCGCGCGGTCACAGAGGCCCGGGCGAGGCGCTACACCGTGGACGCGTTCCACTTCGGCGCGCCCGAGATGGAGGCGCTCTCGCGCGAGAAGATCCTGCTGGCGGTTTCGTCCCCCGTGCACAAGGACCTGCAGCCGGGCTCGGTTCCCGCGCACAGGGAATGGGCCGCGACCATTCTCTCGGTCTGGGTGCAGGCGTACAACACGAACCTTGTGAAGAAGGCCGACCTGCCGACGACCTACAAGGACCTCCTCGACCCGAAGTGGAAGGGAAAGCTCGGCATCGAGGTGAAGAACGACGATTGGTTCGCGACCGTCGTCCACCTCATCGGCAGCGAGGAGCAGGGCCTCAAGTACTTCCGGGACCTGGTCGCCACCAACGGCATCTCGCCGCGCCACGGGCATACGCTCCTCAACAACATGGTGGTCTCGGGAGAGGTGCCGCTCGCACTCACCGTCTACAACTACATGCCCGAGCAGGCGAAGAAGAAGGGCGCGCCGATCGACTGGTTCGCGATCGAGCCCGCCGTGGCACGCGCCAACGCGATCGGCGTCGCGAAGAATGCGCCGCACTCCGCCGCCGCGCTCCTTTTCTACGAATACATGCTGGGCCTCGACGGCCAGAATGCGATGGTGAGCGTCGATTACGTTCCGACCAACACCAGAGTCGCCTCGCCGCTGAAGGGCGTGAAGATCGTCACCACCGATCCAGTGCGCTCGCTGGACGAGAGCGCCAAGTGGAGCAAGCTATTCGACGAGACGATCGTGAAGAGAGCGGGCAAGTGACGCGTGGTTGACGCTGCGCAAAGCATGCCCGTCCCCGAGTCGTCGGGGAACGAATCGCAGCGCTCCTTCCGCGAGGTCTGGCTCATCACGCTCGGCCACGCCCTCACACACTGGTATCCGGCGACCTTCTACCTCATCCTGCCGATCATCGGCAAGGAGCTCGGCCTCAGCTACAGCCAGATCGGCCTCATCATGACCTGCCAGTACCTGGCGGGGGCGATCGCCAACGTCCCGGGCGGCATCCTCGTCGACACGGTCGGGCGCAAGGGCGTGCTGATGGCGCTCTCGCTCTTCTGGGTCGGCTTCCCGTACCTGCTGATGGGCTTCAGCCACGGATACCTCATGCTCCTCGGTTGCGTCGCGTTGGTGGGCTTCGGCAACAGCCTCTGGCATCCGACCGCGATCCCCACGCTCGCGAGGAGCTATCCCACTCGCAAGGGCCTCGTCCTGTCGATCCACGGCATGGGCGGCAACGTGGGCGATGCGCTCGCGCCGCTCGCGATCGGCTCGCTCCTCGCGGTCCTCACGTGGCGCCAGGTGGTGATCGTCAATGTGATCCCGGGCCTGGTGATGTCGCTCCTCCTCCTCGTGATGCTCGGCACCCTGCGCGTGGGATCGGCGAAGGCGAAGGCGGGGGACGATGGGCGCGTGCAATCGATGCGCGAGTACTTCAGCGGCGTGCCGGCCCTCTTCAGGAACCGTTCGCTCGTCCTGCTCACCGCGAGCTCCGCTTTCCGTTCCATGACGCAGAACGCGCTCCTCACGTTCCTTCCGGTCTACCTTGCCTACGAGATGGGCTATTCGCCGCTCTGGGTAGGCGCGGGCATGTTCGCCCTCCAGGCCGCGGGATTCGCGGCGACGCCCATCGCGGGGCACCTCTCCGACCGCATGGGCCGGCGCGCCATCATGATGACGAGCATGGGCATGAGCGCCGTGGTGCTCGTCTTCATGGCGCTCGCGGGGAAGTCCACGGCGTTCATCGTCTTCATCGCGGTGCTGGGATTTTTCCTCTACGCGATCCGCCCCGTGCTGCAGGCCTGGCTCCTCGAGAGCACACCGAAGCACATGGGCGGCACCAGCATCGGCATCCTGTTCGGCGCGCAGTCCCTCGGCGCCTCGATCGCGCCGCTCGCGGGCGGGCTCATCGCGGACCGCTACGGCCTCATCGCCACCTTCTGGTTCCTCGCCGGCACCATCGTCGTCGCCAACCTCTTCATCCTCGCGATGCCCAAGGGTCAGAACCCTTTTTCGGATTAAAAGGGGACAGATTGGATCAATGTGTCCCCTTTTAATCCGAAAAAGGGTTCTGACCCCTTCAGGTGGCTGAAGAGCACTTCCAACCGCACGTTCATCGTCTGGCCCGTGGCGCTCTTCGCGGTCGAGGCGCTGGTGCAACAAGGCTTGCCCGTGATCCATTGGTGGGCGCTGCCGGTCCTCGCGTGGGGCTATCTCCAATACCGGCTGGTGGGGAACTACCGCACGAGGCTGGGCGGCGGCGGCCCCGGAATCTCGATCCCGCCGGACCGCGTCGTCGATACCGGCATCTATCGATGGGTGCGCAATCCCATGTACCTCGGCCACATCATCTTCCTCGCCGGGATCGCGCTCGTGCTCGGTTCCTGGATCGCCGCGATCGTGCTCATCCTGCATCTGTTCTGGTTCCAGGGGCGCGTGCGCGAGGATGAGCGCCATCTCCTCGAGCTCTTCGGCGAGCCTTACCGCGACTACTGTCGACGCGTGAAGCGCTGGGTGCCGGGCATCCTTTGAGCGGCCCGGCGCTGCTCCTCGGCGACGCGTTCGCATTCGCCTCGGCGGCGTGCTTCGCGATCTCGAACGTCACCATCGCGCGCGGCGCTCGTCCCGAGGCCGAGGACAACGGCGCCTTCGTCTCGCTCCTCATCACCACCGCCATCGCGGGCGTGGCGTGGCTTGCGCTAGGGTGCGTGCGCGGCTTTCCACCGGTCACCCTGCGCGCGCTGCTCTGGTTCGCGGGCGCGGGAGTCTTCACCGCGTTCGTGGGGCGGGTCTTCTTCTACGCCTCCGTGGAGCGACTGGGGGCGATGCGCTCTTCGACGCTGAAACGCCTCAATCCCTTCTTCGCGGTGTTGCTCGGCGTGGCCGGGCTCGGCGAGCAACTCACCGGCGGCATGGCGATCGGCATGGCGCTTCTCATCGCGAGCTTCGGCGTGCTGATGCTGGGCGGAGCCGCGCGCCGCGAGGCGAAGCCGCGATCGTCCCGCGTCGCGCGCTTCGGATATCTCTACGGCATCGTCTCCGCCCTCGGCTACTCGGCGGGATACCTGCTGCGCAAGGTGGGGCTTGCCGAGGCGCACGACGCGCTCATGGGCGCGATGGTGGGATGCCTCGTCGGCGCGCTCCTCTTCCTCGCCATCGCCGCCTTCAACGCGGACTATGCGCGCGCGGTGCGGGCGACTTTCACGCGGCCGAACTACTGGCTGATCGGCGCTGGGGCCATGAGCTCGTTGGGGCAGATCTTCTACTTCGCGGCGCTGGACGAGAGCCCGATGTCGCGCGTGGCGCTCATCTCCTCGATGGAAGTATTCGTGACGCTCTTCCTCGGCTTCGCGCTTCTGCGCACGCGCGAGCGGCTCACGCCCGCGCTCGTCTTCGCCGCCGGGCTGGGTGTTCTCGGCACGGCATTCATCGTCGGGTTCTGATCAGACTCTGTGCGAAGCAGACACAGGCGGCCGGACAAACCTAACGGACGGACGCGAGGAAATCGCCCACGAGAATGCCGAACTCGGCCGGATATTCGACGGCGGAGAGGTGCGCTGCACCGGCGATGACGGCCATGCGCGCCCCGGGAATGCGCGCCGCCATCACCTCCGACATCGCGGGCGGCGTGCCGGCGTCCTTCTCCCCGGAGATCACCATAGTGGGAGCGCCGATGCGCGACAGCTGCGCGGTGAAGTCCAGCTCGCGAATCGCGTCGCAGCAGCCGATGTAGCCACGCGGATCCGTCGCGAGGAATCGCGCGCGCACGCCCGCCACGACGCCGGGGCATCGCTCGCGGAATGCGTCGGAGAAGTAGCGCGTCATCGCGAGATCGGCAATGGCGGCCATGCCGCCTTCCTTGACCGCCTTCGCGCGCGCCTCCCACATCTCGCGTCCCTCGGAGCCGTAGGAGCTCGTGGTGTTCGCGAGGACGAGGCCGCCGAGCCTCGCACCATGGGCGAGCGCGAAGGCCTGTCCGATCATGCCGCCCATCGACAGGCCCACCCAGTGCGCGCGCCCGATGGCGAGGCGATCAAGGGTCCTCGCGACGTCGTCGGCGAGGCCAGCGAGAGAATAGGGACGCGCGGTCGCGGGGCTTCGCCCATGGCCGCGCACGTCGACGCGAACGACGCGGAAGCGTTTCGCGAGCGCCGGCGCGACGCCGTCCCACATGGCCCGGTCGCAGCCGATCGCATGCACGAGCACGACGGCCTCGCCGGGCCCTTCCTCGGCGTACGCGAGGTCGACGGGGGTCATTTCTTCTTTTTCTTCCCGCCCGGGGCGAGCGTCGCCATCACCTCGCGCGCCTCCTTGAACGCGGTGTTGGCCGCGGGGATTCCGCAATAGACCGCCGCCTGCAGCAGGATTTCCTTGATGTCGTTCTCCGAGAGGTCACCCGATTGCAGGGCGGCGCGCACGTGCAGCTGATACTCCTCCCAGCGCCCCAGCGCCACCATCGTGGTGATCACCAGCATGCGGCGCGTCTTGTGGTCGAGGCCCTTGCGATTCCAGATCTCGTCCCATGCGTAGCGCGTGATGAGCTCCTGGAACTCCTCGTTGAACGCGGTCTTGGTGCGTTCGGCGCGATCGACCCATTCGTCGCCCAGCACCTTGCGGCGGGTCTTCATTCCCTTCTGGTACGCGGTCTTGCTCATGGCGCCTCTCGAAACTTTAGGACAGGTAGGGGGCGAGGGTGGCGAGGAGCTCGTCCACCGCGCAATGCACGGCTTCCGGCGGGGCGCTTCCAGGCTCGCTGTAGGCGATGAGGTTCTCCTTCATGCGCGCCGCGTTCACCACCAGCGACGAGGCGATCGTGCCGAGGAAGTCGAGGCTGGTTCCGAAAGCCCCGGCGATCTCGGGGACCACGCTGAACTCGGCCTGCCACGCGCCGAGCGCGCGCTCGTGCTCGGGGATGCCGGCGTGCAGCGTCGCGAGGAGGCCGGGCATGCGCACGGCCGCCGCGAGCGCATGGGCGCACGCGACCGGATTGCGCTTGTGGGGCATCGAGCTGGACGCGCCCACGCCCGGCTGCGGCGGGGACTCGAGCATCTCGCCCACCTCGGGTTGCGCGGCGAGCGACACGTCGCGCGCGATGGTGCCCGCGGCGAGCGCCGCCTGGCCGACGCGGTCGAGGAGATCGATCCATGCGTTGCGATGCACGTGCCATGCGGGAGCGTCGGCGAGGCCCAGCCGATTGGCGACGCGGTGACGCACCGCGGGACCCTTCGCGCCCAGCGACTCGAGCGCGCCCACCGGGCCCCCGAACTGCACGGCGAGCCCGCGTGCCTGAGCCTCGGCGATGCGCTCCCGGTCTTGCGCGAGGGCCACCGCCCAGCGGGCGATCTTGAGCCCCGCGGTGATCGGCAGCGCGGGCTGCATGAGCGTGCGTCCCAGCATCGGCGTGGAGCGATGCTCGCGTGCCCGGCGCGCCAGTGAGCGCACCGCCGCTTCGAGCTCGCGGTCCGCCTCGTCGAGGCAGGTCTTGAGGCAAAGCGCCATCGCGGTGTCGATCACGTCCTGGCTTGTGGCGCCGAGGTGGACGTGCGTCGCCGCCGGCCCGGAGAGGCGCGAGACTTCGGTGCCGAGCGCGTTCACGAGCGGCACGGCGAGCGTCGCGGAACGCTTCGCCTCGCGCACCAGTGCCTCGATGTCGATCTCGAGGCGCGCGCACGCCGTGGCGATCGCGGCCGCACTTGACGCGGGAATCACGCCCTCGGCAGCTTGGGCCTCGGCGAGCGCGGACTCGAAGGCTAGCATCGCGCGCAGGAACGCGGGCGCCGCGAAGGCCTCCTCGAAAGAGGGCCGCGCGAGGGTGCGGGCGGCGAGGCTCGCGGGCATCGCGCTAGAACGCGAAGAAGACGGTTTCGCCGTCGCCCTGCAGGCGAATGTCGAAACGGTATTCGCCGTTGCCCGCCGGGGTTGCGACAAGCGTCGCGAGGCGCGGCGAGCCTGCGAGCGATGCGAGAGCCGGATCGGCGCGCACCCTGCCCTCGGGCGCGAGGTAGGCGCGCGTGCGAAGCGGCTTCAGGAGCCCGCGCGCGAAGACCGCGATATCGATCGAAGGCGCGGGACCGCCGGGCATCGAGGTTTCGATGCGATAGGCGCCGTCCTTCGTGGTCTCGACGCGACCGAAGCCGTGCGGATTGAGCGATCCAGTCGCCGGGGCGGGTGTCGCGCCTTGCGGCGAGCGCTGCCAGGTCTCGAGCATCGCGTCGTTCACCAGGTTGCCGGCGCCGTCGAAGATGCGGCCGGTGACGACCACCTTGTCGCCCTTCTCCGCGAAGGCCACCTTGCCGCCGTCGCGCCAGCGCAGCGATTCGTGGAAGAAGGGGCCGATGGTCTGCGACGGGGTGCGCAGCGCCATGTCAGATCCCCAGCGGCGTGGACTTCGCGCCGGCCAGCACGATGTCGAACTCGTATCCAAGCGCCACCATCTCGATGCCGGTCGCGAGCGCGAGCCTGCAGATCATGCGTTTGCGCGCGGCCTCGTCGGGCACGCTGTTGTAGACCGGGTCGATGTCGAGCAGGGGATCGCCGGGGAAGTACATCTGCGTGACGAGGCGCTGCACCGGCGAATTGCCCAGCAGCGAGAAGTGGATGTGCTGCGGGCGCCACGCGAACTTGTGGTTCTGCCACGGGTACGAGCCCGGCTTCACGGTGACGAACCGATATCGGCCCTCGGCGTCGGTGAACGTGCGGCCGATGCCGTGGAAGTTGGGATCGAGCGGCGCGTCGTGATTGTCCCCCGGGTGGTGGTAGCGCCCCGAGGCGTTCGCCTGCCAGATCTCGACCAGCGAGTCGCGGATCGGGCGACCGTCGGCGTCCAGCACCCGGCCCACCAGGATCATTTTCTCCCCGAGCGGCGCGGACGTGCCCGCGAGGGTGAGGTCGTTGTCCTTGTCGCCCGCGAAGCCGCGCGGCACGAGCGGGCCGGGCACGTCGAGCGCTCCGGGGGGAAGGTCGAGCAGGGGCTGGCTGGGAGAGCGCAGCGACGTGCTGCGGTACTCGGGATGCAGATAAGGCGGATCGATCGGTCGGGTCATGTCGTTCATCGAGTCTCTGCTCTCAACCGCCGAGCGCGGCGATCATCGCCGGCACGTAGCTCTCGTCGGAGACGATCACCAGCATCTCCACGCCCTCGCGCAGGGTCTTGAGGGTCGCGTCCTCGGCCTCGGCGCGGAAGTCGGCGCCTTGCGGCACGATGTAGAGCGCGGTGACCGGATGGTTGCCGCTGTGCGCGATCCCGCTCACCACGGGAGCGAGGCCCACGTCGTCGCCCTGGCACGCGACGATGAAGATCATGTCCGAGCCGGTGAGGTCGCGCTGCAGGTCGCCGCCGCCCGCCTGGATCGCGGCCAGTGTGTCGCCGCCCGATGCGCTCTTGGCGAACACGTGAACGTCGAGCTGCGCGAGGTCCTCGCCGCGGATGTTGCGCGCGATCGCCGCGCCGCCTTCGCCGATGCCCACCAGCGCGATCGAGCGCGGCCTGGAATTCGGCTCCTGGATGCGCCCGGGAAGCCCGAAGGCAGGATGGCTCGCGTCGATGGTGGCGGTCATGGTCGTTCTCCTGTTCAGCGCTTGCCGCGCCCGCGCTGGCCGCGCCCGGCGAGGCGCCGGTCGAGGCGCGGATAGACGTGACGCGCGTTGCCCTCGAAGATCTTGTAGCGGTCGTCGCCGCCCAGCGCCTTCACCTGGTCCACGTAGCGCTTCGTGTCGTCGAAGTGAAAACCGGTCTCGGGGTCGATCCCTTTCACCGCGCCCAGCATCTCGGAGGCGAAGAGGATGTTATCCGCGGGGATCACCTTGGTCATGAGCTCGATGCCCGGGTAATGATAGACGCAGGTGTCGAAGAACACGTTCTTCAGCAGGTGCTCGCCGAGGAGCGGCTTCTTCATGTCCTGGGCGAGCCCGCGGTAGCGCCCCCAGTGGAAGGGCACCGCGCCGCCGCCGTGCGGGATCACGAACTTGAGGCTCGGGAATTCCTTGAAGAGGTCGCCCTGGAGCAGCTGCATGAACGCCGTCGTGTCGCCGTTGATGTAGTGGGCGCCGGTGTGGTGCACGGCGGGGTTGCACGACGACGTCACGTGGATCATCGCCGGCACCTCGAGCTCCACCATCTTCTCGTAGATCGGATACCAGTAGCGGTCGGTGAGGGGCGGGGACTTCCAGTATCCGCCCGACGGATCGGGATTCAGGTTCACGCCGACGAAGCCCAGCTCCTTCACGAGGCGCTCGAGCTCGGGAATCGATCGCTCGATGGGCGCGCCAGGAAACTGTGGCAGCTGTCCCACGGGCGCGAAGTTGTCGGGGAGCAGCGTGCAGATGCGATGGATCAGGTCGTTGCTCATGCGCGACCACACCTGGCCCACTTCCTCGGTGCCGACGTGGTGTGCCATCCCCGCCGCGCGCGGCGAGAACACGGTGAGGTCGCTGCCACGGTCCTTCTGGAACCTGAGCTGGGGCTGGACCGTTTTCACCAGCTCCTCGTCGCTGATGCCCAGGTCCGTCGTCGCGGGCTTGCGCATGGCGTCCGCGAGCCCCGCAAGCTGCTTGTCGCGGAACGTCTGCAGTGCCGCGGGCTCGGTGGTGTAGTGGCCGTGGATGTCGATGATCATCGGGGGGTCGCGCCTTCGAGGAATTGCAGCACGCGCGCGGGCGCGTTGGCTTCGGTTTGCTCGGCCACCGGGATGTCCCAGTACTCGGAGCGCGGCAGGCATTCCTCGAGGTAGCGCGCCGCCGAGGTGGCGTGGGACTCGTCGCGTCCCGGCACGACGAGGGCGGGGATGTCGAGGCGAAGAAGATCCTCCGGCTCGGCCCCGGGGGAGGTGTCGCGGTCGAGGAGCGCGCGCGCCATTCCGGCGACGGCGAGCTTGTATTTCTCTGCATCGAGCTTCGCGAATTGCGCCGCGAAGGCAGCGTCGCGGCGAATCACCGACGCCCAGGGTCCGCCGCGCGGATCGGCGCCGAAAGGCTTGCCGTCCTTCTCGACCAGCTCGACGACCGCTCTGAGCCCCTGTTGTTGCACGAAGGCGAGGTGCTCGGCGAAGCGCTGCTGGCCCTTGATTCGGTATCTCGCGCCGCCCACGGGCCACCACAGGACCATGCTCATCACCGATTGCGGATGGGCCGCGGCGAAGGCCATCGCGACGCTGCACCCCATGCATCCGCCGATCAGGTGCGCGCGCTCGATCTGCAGGTGCCTGAGGAGACCCTTGCCCTGGGCGACGAAGCTCTCCCACGTGACACGCTCCACGCGCCCGCCCGACTGGCCGGTCTCGCGCCGGTCGTAGGCGATGCACATGAACTTCTTCGGCAGGTGCTCGAGGAGCTTCACGCGCGCGTAGACGCCGAGCGTGGACCATTTCTCGACGGTGGCGTCGAACCCGCCCGGCGAGAACATGAGCAGCGGCGGCCCCGAGCCCGTCACCTCGAAGCGCGTGGCGATGCCGTCGATGATCGTGCTCGCCATGCTAGCCCTTCACCGGGATGCCGCCCTTGATCTGCCGCGCGGCGCGCACGTCCTCGGCGAAAGCGCTGATCGCCTCGAGGGCGATCTTCGCGACGTTGGCGTAGGTCTCGGTCTTCGCGTCGATGGCGCTCGCCGCATAGCCGATGGCGGCGTGCGCCATGCGCATGCGTCCGTCGAGCCACGGGCCGCCGCCGAGCCCGCCGACGACGGGAATCGCGACCGCGCCCGCGACCATCGGCCCGGCCACCGGGCCCGAGCTGGTGAAATCGATCAGCGCCGCGCCGGCGCTCTCGAGGCGCTTCGCCTCGTCCACAAGCCGGGCCGCCATCGCCTCGGGGACCTGGATCGCGCCTCCCAGCAGCTGGGCGTGCCCGATGCCGTAGCGTTGCGCGTTGCCCTGCGTGATGCCGATCTGCGCGAACACCGGGATCCCGGCGTCGGCGATGGCCTCGACTTCTTCGGGAAACTGCGCCGCGTCGTCGAGCTTCACCATGTCGACGCCTTCCCGCATGAGACGCCGTGCGGCCGCGAGAGCAGCCTGCTTGCCTTGCTGCAAGGGGCCGTACGGAAAATCGCAGGAGACGAGCGCGCGCTTCACGCCTCGGCGCACGGCGCGGCAACAAAGGACCATCTCGTCCAGCGTCATTTCCTCGGGATTGGTGCGCCCCCACAAGTTCATGCCCACGGAGTCGCCGACCGAGACGAGGTCCACGCCGGCGCGATCGACGATCTGCGCGATCTGGTAGTCCCACGCGACCACGCCCACGATCTTGCGGCCCTCGGGCTTCATGCGCTGCAGCGCGACGAGAGAGACTTTCTCCATCATTCCCAGGCGCGATTATCGACCGTGTTTTCGAAAGTGGCGCCAGGCACCGTCATGTTCCAGCCCACCGTCCAGTTGTAGGTGTCCTCCCATCGCTCGCGCGTGTACGGCTGCGGCGGCGCGTTCAGCAGGCGCCAGTGCTGGAACTCGTGCGGCTCGAGGAGCCCACCGGTCTCGGCCACCAGGTACTTCAGGTACGGGCGCGGATCCTTTTCGAGGAGCTCGACGGCGCGCGCCTGGGCACGGAACATCGCCGCGAGCGTCCTGCCGTCGAGATCGTCGCCGGACGCCTCGCTGCGCGTCGAGTGCGACTCGACCAGGATGCGGAGCCCCAGCTTCTGCGCGTAGCTGATCCACGGCTCCATCAGGCTGATGGCCGCCACCTTGCCTGCCTGCAGCGCCTCGATGCGCTTGGGCATCGAGCCCGCGGTGGTGGTCTTGATGTGTTCCTTCGGCAGGAACCCCTCCATGATCTTGAGGGTGGTGAAGTGCGAGCCGTTGTTGGGCGTGACCGCGATCGGCACGTTCTTCAGCATCTCCGGCTCGTAGGCCTTCGAGTCGCGCGCGACCACGATGGCGAAGGACGACATCGCCGCGCCCAGCGCCACGATCTTGCGCGGGCGCAGGCCCTCGGTGTTGGCCTCCACGGCGCGCTTCATGATGCCCCACTCGCACATGCGGTAGGTGTCGATGCCGCCTTCGTTGTAGGTCGAGTCGAGCGGCCGGTCGAAGATCGAGTCGAATTTCACGAAGTGCTTGGTCGACACCTGCGCCATGCCCGGCGTCGTCACGAAATCGATGTCGAGCCCCTCGTCCTTGAAGAATCCCTCGTCGCGCGCCACCAGCACCGGAAGGTCGTGCACCGCGTTCATGATCGCGACCTGGGGCTTCCTGCCTGCCTTGGGCGTTCTGGTGACATCCGTGACCGTCATGGCGCTTCTCCTGTCGGTTGTGCTTCGATTATCACCCCACGAGAGCGTGGGCATTCCTCGGGAACAGTTCCTCGACCGTTAGCGGCCGGCTGACGATTCCCTGCTCGAGCGCGCTGGCGACGACCTCGTCCAGCATCCTGCGGTTGGGCTCGATGCCGTAGGGCAGGGGGTCCCGGCCGGTGATCTCCATCACGCGCTTGTACATGTCGTCCACGGCGGTGGGATGCGAAATCCTGCCCGCCCCGAGGCGATCGACGTAGAGACGTTTCGCTTCGGCGAATGCCTCGAAGATCGCCGGCCCGAGCGCCGGGTTGGCCTCGAGGATCTCGTCCTTCACCACCATCAGATGGTTGATCGGGTAATGGCCGCTCGCGCGCAGCGCCTCGTACGCCGCCTCGCGTGGGCTCGCGATGAGGGGCTTCACGTCCGGGTGGTCGATGTCGACGCCGATCGCCGCGGCGAGCTCGCCCGAAGCGAGCATGTCCCATCTTGCGGCCGGTCTCGATCGGGACCACGTTCGCCGGCGGCTTGAATTCAGCGACATGCTCGTCGCCCGACAGCACCCACGTGATCTTCGAGAGGTCGACGCCGTACTGGTGGGCAAGGATCGAGCGCGCCCAGAGCCCGGTGGTGACGGTGTAGCCGCGATTCACCCCGACCTTGCGGCCCTCGAGGTCCTTCGGGCCCTTGATGCCCGACTTCACGTTGTACTTGATGGCGCCGTGGTGGAACGCGCGCATGAGGAAGATGGGAAGGCCCGTGATGCGCTTGCCGTGGGCGCGCGCGGTGATGTACGTGGTCATCGCCATCTCGGAGAGATCGAACTCGCGCGCGCGCACCATGCGGCGGAAGGCGTCGATCAACGGATCGATCTCGACGAAGTCGAAGGCGAAGCCGTGCGGCTTCACCGTGCCGTCCTTCAGCGCCTCGTTGTTGCCCTGCGTGCGGGTGACGGTTTTCAACAGCATGCGCATTCGACTCCTTCGGACAGTGCGAGCGATTCCCTGAGCCACGCCGGCGGCAGGTCTTCCTCGACGACCTCCTGGGCGGGCTTGAAGAACCTGAAATGGTGGCGGATGCCTTCGCGGCCCCAGAACGTGACCGCCGTCTCGAGCGGCGGGAAACCGGGCGCGGAGCTCGCGCTCTCGGTCACCACGACGGTGTCCGCCTCGCCGAGCGCGAAGCGGGCGCGCGTCCAGTCTTTCAGGCGCTCGACCGCGGCGAGGTGCGCGGCCCCTTTCCGGGCGGAGCCGAATCTCGCTCCCGGATCGCCGGCATCGGCCCAGAGGCTCATGGCGTGGTCTCGCCCGGCTACTTCCAGGGCATGAGCGACGCGTGGATCACGTCGGTCACGCCGTTGCCCCCGACCGACTTGATCGCGAGGTCCACGTCCTTCAGGCCGAACGTATGGGTGGTGACCTTCTCCAGGGGAAAACGCCGGGACGCGAGCTGTTGCAGCGCGAGCTCGCAGGCCTTGTAGCTGTGCCCGCGCGCGCTCTTCAACGTGATGAACTTCACCGTGACGCGGCCGATGGGAAAGTTGGGGAATTCCGCCATCTCGCCCTGGACCACCATCGTGCCGCCCTTGCGCTTCAGGGCCTCCACGCCGAGGAGGATCGGGATCGTGCCGGCACCCGCGGTGCAGTCGAGAACGACGTCGACGCCCTTGCCGCCGGTGATCTCCTTGATGCGCGCGAGTGGATCCTCCTTGTTCACGTCGATCACGTGGTCGGCGCCGAGCTGCTTCGCGACTTCCAGGCGCGCGTGGTCCTTGGAGGTGCCGGTGACGATGATGAGGGAAGCGCCCGCCTGCTTGCAGATCACCGTCTGCGAGAGGCCCTGCTGGCCCGGCCCCTGGATGAGCACGGTCGAGTTGTAGCCGACGCCGCCGTCGAAGAGCGACCACTCGATGCCGTTCGCCATGGGCGTCACGAGGCCCGCGAGCTCCGGCGTGACGCCCGCGGGAACATGGTGGACCACGGCGTTCCACGGGAGGTAGACGTATTGAGCGAAACCGCCCCACAGGTGCGGGGCCTTGCGCGCCGACGTGTAGCCGTAGCGGATCGCGTCGGGGTTGAACCGCCAGTCGGTGTTCTCGCAATGGCGGTACTGGCCGAGGTGGCACCACTCGCACTTGCCGCATGACACGTAGTGCTCGACGAAGACGAGGTCGCCTTCCTTGAAGCCCTTGCGCCGCGTGAACTCGCGCCCGGCCTTGGCGATGTAGCCGATGTTCTCGTGGCCCATGATCACGGGCTCGGCATTCGGCGGCGTCTTGTAGAGCTTCACGTCGGTGCCGCAGATCCCGGCGATTTCCATTTTCAGCAGCGCGGAATCTTCGGGAATCTCCGGCATCGGGAATTCCTGGATCTCGGTCTTGCTGGGCGCGACGCGTACGGCTGCGAGGACCTTTTCCATCTAGACGGACGTCTGCGCGACGCCTTCGCGCGCCGTCAACGCTTCGCCGGCGCCTTCCTTGAACGGCGTGCCGGAAGGCAGCACCACTGCGACGGAACGCACCTTCATGTGCGCGACGTCGCGCCCGGGCGGGAGCGTGCCCTTGGCGGCG
>JBDTXQ010000012.1:0-16708 GCA_040006115.1 Usitatibacter sp. | reverse complement strand
GGCTGGAAGGTGCTGCGCATGCTGGGCGCGCTCCTCGACCTTCCCGGCTTCCACGCCGAGACGATCGAGGAGGTGAGGAAGCAGATCGCCCCCGACCTGAAGGCGTGGGCGCGCGCGGGGCTCGGCAACACCGTGACACCGTTCACGTGGGAGCTGCGCACGCCGCGCGCATCGCTCGAGCGCATCGCGGAGTTCGCCATCTACGGCACCGACCCCGTCGTGCGCCGCTCCATGCCCCTGCAGAAGACCGCCGACGGCAAGGCGTCGCGCACCGCGCGCTTCAACGCCGCCACGCTCGCGAAGCTGGGGCTCGCCTCTGGCGCGCGCGCGCGCATCCGCCAGGGCAACGGTGCAGCGGTCCTCGCCGTCGTCCTCGACAATGCCCTTCCGGACGGCACCGTGCGCATTGCGCGCGGCATTGCCGAGACCGCGATGCTGGGCGAGGGGGACATCTCGGTCGAGAAGATCCAGGAAGCCGCGGTCGCATGAACGAGCTTCACGAGATCGCGGCGTATTCCCAGGGCATGGCGAATCGCGTGTTCGGCCCCGAGTGGGGCCCGCATGTCTACACGGTCGGCCAGTCGCTCGCGATGATCGTGGTGGTGCTGGTGCCGTTGCTACTGACGGTGCTCTACTACCAGCTCGTCGAACGCTGGGTGATCGGCTGGATCCAGGTGCGCAAGGGCCCGAACCGCGTGGGCTACAAGGGCATCCTCCAGCCCATCGCCGACGCCATCAAGCTGCTCATGAAGGAGCAGATGATCCCGACGGGCGCCTCGAAGGTGCTCTTCGTGCTGGCGCCGATCATCTCGGTCGCGCCCGCGCTGGCCGCGTGGGCGATCGTGCCGTTCGCGCCGGGCTGGGTGATCGCCAACGTCGACGCGGCGCTCCTGCTCATGCTCGGCATGACCTCGCTCGCCGTGTACGGCATCATCATCGCCGGCTGGGCCTCGAATTCGAAATACGCCTTCCTCGGCGCCATGCGCGCGACCGCTCAGATGGTCTCGTATGAGATCGCGATGGGCTTCGCGCTCGTCGGCGCGCTGATGGCCGGCCAGAGCATGAACCTCACCGCCATCGTCGCGCGCCAGGCGAGCGACTACGGCTTCCTCGGCTGGTTCTGGCTGCCGCTGCTGCCGCTCTTCTTCATCCACTTCATCGCCGGGCTCGCCGAGACCAACCGCGCCCCCTTCGACGTGGCCGAGGGCGAGAGCGAGATCGTCGCCGGCTTCCACGTCGAGTATTCGGGGATGATGTTCGCGGTGTTCTTCCTCGCCGAATACGCGAACATGATCCTGATCTCGGCGATCTCGACCCTGCTCTTCTGGGGCGGATGGCTCTCGCCGCTCGACTTCGGCTTCATCCGCAACGCGGGCGCGCCGGTCTCGTGGCTCGCGGCGCCGGGCATCTGGTGGCTTCTCGCCAAGATCGCATTCTTCATGTTCGCCTTCCTGTGGGTGCGCGCGACGTTCCCGCGCTTCCGCTACGACCAGATCATGCGGTTGGGCTGGAAGGTATTCATCCCCATCACCCTGGTGTGGATCGCCGTGGTCGGCGTGGCGATGATGGAGCCGTTCGCCCACTGGCCCGTGCTCTCCCTCTGGTTCGGAAAGTAAGCCCATGTTGAGCCGCGCCAAGGAAATCGCTTCCAGCCTCATGCTCTCCGAGCTCTTCAAGGGGATGCGGCTCACCGGCCGCTTCCTCTTCGCCCGCAAGATCACCGTGATGTATCCGGAGGAGAAGACGCCGGCCTCGCCGCGCTTCCGCGGGCTGCACGCGCTGCGCCGCTATCCCAACGGGGAAGAGCGCTGCATCGCCTGCAAGCTCTGCGAGGCGGTGTGCCCCGCGCTCGCCATCACCATCGAGAGCGAGCAGCGCGAAGACGGCACGCGCCGCACCACGCGCTACGACATCGACCTGGTGAAATGCATCTTCTGCGGCTTCTGCGAGGAAAGCTGCCCGGTGGACTCCATCGTGGAGACGCACATCCTCGAGTACCACGGCGAGAGCCGCGGCGACCTCCTCTACACCAAGCCCATGCTGCTGGCGATCGGCGACAAGTACGAGCCGCAGCTAGCCGCGGCGCGCGCCGAGGACGCCCCCTTCCGCTGATGGACGTCGCCCTCGTCCTCTTCTACCTCTTCGGCGCCGTGATGCTGGTGTCGGCGTCGCTCGTCGTCGTGCTGAGGAACCCCGTGCACGCGGCGCTCTTCCTGGTGCTCGCCTTCTTCACCGCCGCGGCGCTGTGGATGCTCCTCGGCGCGGAGTTCCTCGCCATCACGCTGGTGCTGGTCTACGTCGGCGCGGTGATGGTGCTCTTCCTCTTCGTGGTGATGATGCTCGACGTGAACCTCGACATCCTGCGCGAGGGCTTCTGGAAGCACTTGCCGCTCGCGGGCGTCGTGGGGCTCCTCATGGCGGGCGAGATGGTGGGGCTCCTCTACCGCAGCGCGACCGCGGGGCCGGCCCCCGCCGGGCAGCCCGCGACCTACTCCAACACCAAGGAGCTGGGACGCATCCTCTATACCGACTACGTGTTCCCCTTCGAGCTCGCCGCGGTGATCCTGCTGGTTGCCATCGTCGCCGCGATCGCCCTCACGCTGAGGAGCCGCAAGGAGACCAAGTCGCAGGACACGCGCACGCAGCTCGCCGCGCACCCGGAAGGGCGCCTTCGCATCGTGAAGATGATGAACGAGACCTCCGCCACCCGGGGCGACACGCCGTGATCCCGCTCACCCACTTCCTCATCCTCGGCGCGCTGCTCTTCTCGATCGGTGTCGTGGGCGTCTTCCTCAATCGCAAGAACCTCATCATCCTTCTGATGGCGATCGAGCTGATCCTCCTCGCGGTCAACATGAACTTCATCGCCTTCTCGCACCACCTCGGCGACCTCTCGGGGCAGGTGTTCGTGTTCTTCATCCTCACGGTCGCGGCGGCCGAGTCGGCCATCGGCCTCGCGATCCTCGTGGCGCTCTTCCGCAACCTGAAGTCGATCAATGTCGCAGACCTGAACTCCCTCAAGGGATAACAACAACAAATGGACTTGATGACCCTTTCGTGCGTCGCGGCGTTCTCGCCCCTGGTGGGCGCGATCCTCGCGGGCTTCCTCGGCTGGAAGCTGGGGCGCGCCTTCTCGCACACGGTGACCATCGCCGCGGTGGCGATCTCGTTCGCGGCGTCGCTCATGGCGCTCATGCAGGTGGTGAACGGCGCGCACCTGGACGCCGAGCTCTACACCTGGATGACGGGCAACGGCTGGAAGATGCAGGTGGGCTTCCTCGTCGACCGCCTCACCGTCACCATGATGTGCGTGGTGACCTTCGTGTCGCTCATGGTGCACGTCTACACCATCGGCTACATGGCCGACGACCCCGGCTACCAGCGCTTCTTCGCCTACATCTCGCTCTTCACCTTCGCGATGATGATGCTGGTGATGGCGAACAACTTCGTCCAGCTCTTCTTCGGCTGGGAAGCGGTGGGCCTGGTCTCGTACCTGCTGATCGGCTTCTGGTTCACGCGCCCCACGGCGATCTACGCGAACCTGAAGGCCTTCCTGGTGAACCGCGTGGGTGACTTCGGCTTCCTCCTCGGCATCGCGTTCGTGTTCGCCGCGTTCGGCACGCTCGACTACGCGCCGGTGTTCGCGCGCGCCCCCGAATTCGCCGGGTCCACGCTCGAGCTCATCCACGGCGTGGACTGGTCGTTGATGAGCGTGATCTGCATCTGCCTCTTCATCGGCGCCATGGGCAAGAGCGCGCAGTTCCCGCTGCACGTGTGGCTGCCGGACTCGATGGAAGGCCCCACGCCGATCTCGGCACTCATCCACGCGGCGACCATGGTGACCGCGGGCATCTTCATGGTGGCGCGCATGTCGCCGCTCTTCGAACTCTCCCAGGCGGCGCTCTCCTTCGTGATCGTGATCGGCGCCATCACCTGCTTCTTCATGGCCCTCATCGCCATCGTGCAGTACGACATCAAGCGCGTGGTGGCGTACTCCACCCTATCGCAGCTGGGCTACATGACCATGGCGCTGGGCGCCTCGGCGTACTCGGTCGCGATCTTCCATTTGATGACCCACGCGTTCTTCAAGGCGGTGCTCTTCCTCGGCGCGGGCTCGGTGATCATCGCGCTCCACCACGAGCAGGACATGCGCAAGATGGGCGGGCTGCGCAAGTACATGCCGATCACCTACATCACGGTGCTGATCGGCGCGCTCGCCAACGCGGGGATTCCGCCGTTCGCGGGATTCTTCTCGAAGGACTCGATCGTCGAGGCGCTGCAGCTCTCGCACACACCGGGACACATGTTCGCGTACATCCTCGCGCTCGGCGGGATCTTCGTGAGTGGGCTCTATTCGTTCCGTTTGGTGTTCTTCGCGTTCCACGGCAAGCCGCGCTTCGACACGCATGAGAACCACGCAGGCCACGGAGAAGCGCACGCGCACGGCCCGCCCCACGAGACGCCCTGGGTGGTCACCCTCCCCCTGATCCTCCTCGCCATCCCGTCGATCTTCATCGGCGCGCTCACCATCGGCCCGATGCTCTACGGCGGCTGGTTCGAAGGCGCGATCGCCAGGACCGAGACGATGGAAGAGATGGCGCGCGAGTTCCACGGCGCCACGGGCATGGCGATCCACGCGCTCACCACGGTGCCGTTCTGGCTCTCGATCGCAGGGGTCGCGACCGCGTGGTTCTTCTACATCAAGCGGCCCGACCTCGCCGGCGTCGCGCGCCGCAAGCTCGGCTTCTTCGTGAACATCCTCGAGCGCAAGTACGGCTTCGACGACTTCAACGACTGGTTCTTCGCGGGCGGCGCGCGCAAGGTCGGCCGCGGGCTCTGGAGCTGGGGCGACAAGACAGTCATCGACGGCATCATGGTGAACGGCACCGCGCGCCTGATCGGCGCCTTCGCCAACTATGCGCGTGGCATGCAGACCGGCTACATCTACACCTACGCCTTCTCGATGATCCTGGGCGTGGCTGCTTTCCTCACCTTCTTCCTGTTCTACGTGGGGACGCTCTAGGTCGTGGCCGTCCTCTCCCTCACCATCTGGGTGCCGATCCTCTTCGGAATCGCGGTGCTCGTCATCGGCCGCGACAAGACCCCGGCGCCGGCCCGCTGGACCGCGCTCGCGGGATCGGTCCTGGGGCTCCTCGCATGCCTGCCGCTCTGGACCGGCTTCCAGACCACCGCCGAGATGCAGTTCGTGGAGATGCACCCGTGGATCACGCACTTCAGCGTGAACTACCACCTGGGCGTGGATGGCATCTCCATGCCCTTCATCCTGCTCAACAGCTTCATGACCGTGCTTGTGGTGATCGCGCACTGGGAGGTCGTGACCGAGAAGGTCTCGCAGTACCTCGCCGCGTTCCTCATCATGTCGGGCCTCGTGAACGGCGTGTTCGCCGCCCTCGACGCGATCCTCTTCTACGTCTTCTTCGAGGCGATGCTGATTCCGATGTTCCTCATCATCGGCATCTGGGGCGGCCCCAACCGCGTCTACGCGGCGGTGAAGTTCTTCCTGTACACGCTGCTGGGGTCGCTCCTCATGCTGGCGGCCTTCATCTACCTCTACCACGTCACCAACGGCAGCTTCGAGATCCTCGACTTCCACAAGGTGGCGATCGGCGAGAGCGCGCAGAAGCTCCTCTTCATCGCGATGTTCATGTCCTTCGCGGTGAAGGTGCCGATGTGGCCGGTGCACACGTGGTTGCCCGACGCGCACGTGGAAGCGCCCACGGGCGGCTCGGTGATCCTCGCGGCGATCACGCTGAAGATCGGCGGATACGGGTTCCTGCGCTTCAACCTGCCGATCACGCCGGACGCCTCGCACTTCTTCGACACATTCATGATCACGCTGTCCCTCATCGCCGTGGTCTACATCGGCCTCGTGGCGCTGATCCAGTCGGACATGAAGAAGCTCATCGCCTACTCGTCGATCTCCCACATGGGCTTCGTGACGCTTGGCCTCTTCATCTTCAACGCCGACGGCATGCTGGGCGCGATCCTGCAGATGATCTCCCACGGTTTCATCTCGGCGGCCATGTTCCTCTGCGTGGGCGTGCTCTACGACCGCGTGCATTCCCGCGAGATCTCCGATTACGGCGGGGTGGCCAACAAGATGCCGGTGTTCGCCGCGTTCTTCGTGTTCTTCGCCATGGCCAACTCGGGCCTGCCGGGCACGAGCGGGTTCGTGGGCGAATTCTTCGTGGTGCTGGGCACCATCAAGGTGAGCTTCTGGTACGCCTTCCTCGCCGCGACCACGCTCATCTTCGGCGCGGCCTACACGCTCTGGATGGTGAAGCGCGTGGTCTATGGCGAGGTCGCCAACGACCATGTCGCGCACCTGCAGGACGTCGGCAGGCGCGAGATCGTGTTCCTGGTGCTCCTCGCGGTGTCGGTCCTGGCGATGGGCCTCTATCCGAAGCCCCTTGCCGACCTCATGAATCCCTCGATCCAGGAGCTGCTGCGCCACGTCGCGCAGTCCAAGCTATGAACCAGGCCACCTTCTCCCTCGCCACGCTGGCCCCCGCGATGCCGGAGATCGTGCTGCTCACGCTGGTGTCGATCCTGCTCATCGCGGACCTCTTCTTCAAGGACCACGAGCGCCACCTCACCTATTGGCTCACCCTGGTCTCGCTCGTCGGCACCGCCATCCTGGTGGCCGCGACGGCCGGGCAGGGGACGGTGGTCACGTTCCAGGGGATGTACGTCTCCGACCCGCTATCTTCGCTGCTCAAGGTGGCGACGCTGCTCACCGTAGCGGCCACGCTCATCCTGGGACGCTCGTACCTCGAGATCCGCGGCATGCTGAAGGGGGAGTTCCTCTGCCTCGCGCTCTTCGGCACCCTCGGCATGATGGTGATGATCTCCGCGCACCACTTCATCACGCTCTTCCTTGGCCTCGAGCTGATGGCGCTCTCGCAGTACGCCATGGTGGCCCTGCAGCGCGATTCGGCGCGCGCGACCGAGGCGGCGATGAAGTACTTCGTCCTGGGGGCGCTCTCCTCGGGGCTGCTGCTCTACGGCATGTCGATGATCTACGGCGGCACCGGGTCGCTGGAATTGACCCGCGTGGCGTTCTCCATCGAGCACGGCAACGCGCGCAACACGCTGGCGCTCTTCGGCCTCGTGTTCGTGGTCGCCGGCCTCGCGTTCAAGCTGGGCGCTGCGCCGTTCCATATGTGGGTGCCGGACGTGTACCACGGCGCCGCTACCCCCACCACGCTCATCATCGGCGCGGCGCCCAAGCTCGCCGCCTTCGCGTTCGTGATGCGCCTCCTCGTCTCCGGCCTGCAGGGCATGAGCAACGATTGGCAGCAGATGCTGGTGATCCTCGCCATCGCCTCCATGGCGGTGGGCAACATCATCGCCATCGCCCAGTCGAACCTGAAGCGGATGCTCGCGTACTCGACCATCTCGCACATGGGCTTCCTGGTGCTCGGCATCCTCGCCGGCACCGACAACGGATATAGCTCGTCGCTCTTCTATGTGATCGCCTACGCGATCATGACGCTCGGCTCCTTCGGCATGATCCTGCTCCTGTCGCGGGCCGGCTTCGAGGCGGAGAACATCGACGACTTCAGGGGCTTGAACCAGCGCTCCAAGTGGTTCGCCTTCGTGATGCTGGTGCTCATGTTCTCGCTCTCGGGGCTGCCGCCCACGGTCGGCTTCTTCGCCAAGCTCTTCGTGCTGCAGGCGGTGCTCGACGCGGGCTACACGTGGCTGGTCGTGGTCGCGGTGCTGCTTTCCGTGATCGGCGCGTTCTACTACTTGCGCATCGTGAAGGTGATGTACATGGACGCGCCAGTGGGCGAGATGACCTTCGAGCCGCGCGCCGACGCGCGCTGGATGCTCTCCGCCACGGCGGTGGCGAGCCTCGTGCTCGGCATCTTCCCCGCGCGCCTCATGGACCTCTGCGCGCGCGCCATCACCGCCTCGCTCTAGCGTGGCGAATCCTCCCGACTTCAGCGCCGACTTCACTGAGACCACCGTCTCGTCGCGGATGGTGTACGACGGGGGCCTGCTCAAGGTCCACCGCGACGAGGTGAAGCTGCACGACGGCTCCATCGCCGCGCGCGAATTCGTGAAGCATCCCGGCGCCGTGATGGTGCTCGCCTTCGTGGACGACGAGACCATCCTCCTCGAGCGCCAGTACCGCTATCCCAAACATCGCCACTTCATCGAGATTCCCGCGGGCAAGCTCGAGGCCGGCGAGCCCCCGCTCGACACGGCGAAGCGCGAGCTGATCGAGGAGTGCGGCTTCGAGGCCGCCGAGTGGTGGAAGGTCGCGACGCTCGACCCGTCGATCGGCTACTCGACCGAGGTGATCCACCTCTTCGGCGCGCGCGGGTTGAAGCACGTGGGCGCGGCCCTCGACGTGGGCGAGCACCTCGAGACATTCAAGGCGAAGGTGACCGACGCCCTCGAGTGGATCCGCGACGGGGTCGTCACCGATACCAAGACCACGTTCGCGTTGCTGTGGTGGGACAAGTGGGGGCGCTTCCCCTAGAACGGCTGCCGCACGATGCTCTTCCGAATCGTCACCCGATGGCCTTGAGCATTTCCGATACGCAGAGACGGGCACTCATGGGGTTCCCACCGCGCGCGTGTATTTGAGGGCGAACGCCCCGCCGTAATTTCCCTGGCAAAGCGCGCTACCGCAGCTCAACACCCCGTTTTGGAAGGTTCGAACGGTGAAGCCGACCACCGGCAGGCCCGCAAACGCGTGCGGTCCGAAAACAATGTTGCCGCTCGAGATATCCGTTCGGACCGACTCGGTCCGGCTGGTGAGGGCGAGGCCCGAGTTGCTGCTCAAGACAAGCCAGCCATTCTCCCCGGAGCTACCCAGGTTTCCCGACGCGAACGCCTGGTTGTCGGAGCCCAGCACCAGAGAGTTCTTCGTCAAGGGTGTCGGCAGGGCGCCGGTTCCGAGGTACAGACCGAATACCGTCGACGCGGCGCAGCGGAAGTTGGAGACGGGCGGCAGCGGAAGCGAGGTGCCCCCGGTTCCTCCGCCACGCTCTTCGCGATTGAATACTGACATCGCCACAGGCTCGCCGGCAAAGCTATAGATGTCCGGCGTGCAGTGGCCGGACGCTGCGACGAATGGCGGGATTTGCGTGGGCTCCGTGTAGAAACTCCGCGTCGGAAATGTCGTCACGAAGTCGGTATTCGAACGCGTTGCCTGGTCGACCACGAATTCCCCTGCCCAGCTCTTACGCATGAGCGTCGCACTCACGGCGTCGACCGGGCGATTCCAGGCCGAGCGGTAGATGAATCCGTTCGCGACGACGATACTGATGGGATCGATCTCGGCGGAGTTGAAATCCGGGTACGCGTCCGACGCGATGCGGTAGAGCGATCGCTTCGACAGCTCGGCGAGGGCCTCGGCGTTCATGCTGAAGTCCATGCCGTTCGCCACGTTGATGAGGGTGATCGTTCCGGAAATGCCGCCCGTGGGCGCGCCGATGGCGAGCGTGGGGCCTTCAGGCACCTGCACGGCGCTGCAATCGAAAGGCAAGCGGCTACCCTGGAAGCTGTTGTCATGGGTAACCGCGGTAGCCGATCCCCCGACGAGCGTCGCCATCTCGATCACCTCGATCCAGCCCTCCCTGGTACGGTCGAGGCCGTCTCCGTTTCCGTCCGAAGCAGCGCCCGTGTACGAAGCGCTCGAGAACGTGATTCCGTCAGAAGCGCTCGCTCGAGGCGCCGTGCACGAGGTGTCGTGAGTCACCAATCGCGATCCGGAGGCCGTGGGAATCACGCCAGCGGTCCAGGCGTCGTGCGGCCCCAGGAACACGTTGAATTCGGCGACCGACCTCGAGTTCCGCGCCTCGCGGAACCGAACACGCAGCGCTTTCGCGTCCGCGGCGTGATTCACGATGGAGAAGAGCGTGTTGTACGCGCTGCCGTTCGTTGCCTGCGTGGTGTAGTACGGGTAGATGAGCGCCTGGCCCATCCCGTCCGCGTTCAGGTAGACGGCGCCGGTCCCCCATGGAAACGCGAGCAACAACGTCAGCAAGGCAGCGAGGGATTTTCGCAATTTCATCGATAGACTACTTGCGCAATTATAACCCCTTCGCTATTCCCGCCTCCTGTGCCATATTCGCGCCTACCGGACGGGGTTTGACACTGGGAGCATCCCATTAGCGAGATCGACCTGTTGGTCATCGGAGGCGGCATCAACGGCGCCGGCATCGCCCGTGATGCGGCAGGGCGGGGCCTGCAGGTCCTGCTGGTCGAGCAGGGCGACCTCGCCTCGGCCACCAGCTCGTGGAGCTCCAAGCTGATCCACGGCGGGCTGCGCTACCTCGAGCAGTACGAGTTCCGCTTGGTGAGGGAGGCGCTCCAGGAGCGGGAAGTCCTGCTGCGGTTGGCGCCCCACATCATCCGCCCCCTCATGTTCGTCCTGCCGCACGACGCGAGCATGCGCCCCGCGTGGATGATCCGCGCCGGCCTCTGGCTCTACGACCACCTGGGCGGCAACATCACACTGCCGCGCTCGAAGAAGATCTCGTTTCCGGACATCGCCTACGGCGCGGGCCTGAATCCCGCGATCCGCTCGGGCTTCCTCTACTCCGATTGCCGCGTCGACGATTCGCGCCTCACGGTGCTGAACGCGGTATCGGCGCGCGAGAAGGGCGCCACCATCCACACGCGCACGACCTTCGAGATCGCGCGGCGCGTCGATGGCGTGTGGGAGGCGATCATCGCGCACGCGGGCGGCGAGCGGCGCACCATCCGCGCGAAAGCGCTGGTGAACGCCGCCGGACCATGGGTGGTGGACGTGCTCGACCGGGTCCAGGGCGACCGCATCACCGAGCGCGTGCGCCTTGTGAAGGGGAGCCACATCATCGTCCCCAAGGTGCATTCGGCGGGGCACGCGCTCATCTTGCAGAACCCCGACAAGCGCGTGGTGTTCGTGATCCCGTACGAGGCCGACTTCAGCCTGATCGGCACCACCGACGTGGCGGTGGCCAATGTCGCCGAGGCGAAGGAGATCACGAAGGAGGAGACCGATTACCTCATCGCCGCGGCCAATCGCTTCCTCGCCAAGCCGTTGAGCGCCGCCGACGTGGTGCACAGCTACGCGGGCGTGCGGCCGCTCTACGACGACGGCTCCGACAATCCCTCGGAAGTCACGCGCGACTACGTGCTCAAGGTGGACCACGACCACCACCGCGCCGCGCTCCTCACCGTATTCGGCGGCAAGATCACCACGTACCGGCGCCTCGCCGAGGAGGCGATGGAGCACCTCGAGCCCTTCTTCCCCAAGTTGAAGGCGCCATGGACCGCGAGCGAGGAGCTTCCCGGCGGCGACGTCGGCCACTTCAACGCCTACCGCGACGCCATGCACGCCCGTTACCCGGATCTCGGCCGTGAGCTGGTCGAAGGAGTAGTGCGCCGCCACGGGTCGCGCGCGCCCAAGGTCTTGAGGGACGCGCGCTTTCCGGAGGCGCTCGGCCGGGGTTTCGGCGGGGGGCTCACGCAGCGCGAGATCGAGTACTTCGTGACCGAGGAGTGGGCCGAGACCGCCGAGGACGTGCTGTGGCGGCGCACCAAGTGCGGCCTGCACATGACGGCGCAGCAGCGCCAGGCCGTGGACTTCTTCATGAAGGTGGGCGGTGAAGCCCCTCGCTGAGTTCCCGGTCGAAGCGCGTGGGCGCATCCGCGGCGTGCTCACCGACATCGACGACACGCTCACCACGCACGGGCGACTCTTCGCCGCGGCATACACGGCGCTCGAGCGCCTGCAAAACGCCGGGCTCCTCGTGATCCCGGTAACCGGCAGGCCCGCGGGCTGGTGCGACCACATCGCGCGCATGTGGCCCGTGGACGCGGTGGTGGGCGAGAACGGCGCCTTCTGGTTCCGCCACGACAACAAGGCCGGCAAGCTCGTGAAGCATTACGTGGTGAGCCAGGAGGAGAGGCTGCGCCGCGGCAAGAAGCTCTTCGAGATCGCGGGCAAGATCCTGAAGGAGGTGCCGGGCTGCGCGGTCTCCTCCGACCAGGCCTACCGCGAGGCTGACCTCGCCATCGACTTTCGCGAAGACGTGCCCGAGCTCGATCGCGAGAAGGTGTTGAAGATCGTCGAGATCATGGAAGCCGAGGGCCTCACCGCGAAGGTGAGCTCGATCCACGTGAACGGCTGGTTCGGCGACTACAACAAGCTTTCCACCACCAAGCGCATGCTGAAGGAAGAGTTCGCGATCGACATCGAGCGCGACCGCGCGGACTTCGTCTTCGCGGGCGATTCCCCCAACGACCAGCCGATGTTCGCGTTCTTTCCGAATGCCGTGGGTGTTGCCAACATTCTCGAGATGGCGGACCTGATGACGGATTTTCCGGCGTGGATCACGCCTTCGGCGGGGGCGGCGGGGTTTGCCGAGCTTGCGGAAGCTTTGATTCCCACTCGTTGAGCCTCCGGCTTACTACCCGGGTAGGTAGGGCGGCAGGGCGATAGTTCTGGCACATTCATGGGGTGATGCATTTGCCATTATTTTTTATCGGTCGACGCTTCGAAATCCTCACTCCATTCAAGAACATGCGTTGGAGCGGACGATGCACTATCGTGGGCCGCACCCGGGTTGCCAACAGGCTGTTGGCGGGCTCTGCATGCGGCGAGCGGCAGCGTGGCCGGCCGCTCAACTTGGTCGTTAAACCGCAGTGAAGAGCCGCGCGATTTTGGCATTCGTCGTATCCGCGGGAATGGCAGCGATGGTCTGGGCTCTTTCGGTTCCGTTCACCGGAAGCGATGAGCCTTGGGATGCGAGTGGGCCTTACTACATCGTCGCCCTCGCGATCGCCGGGGCAATTTCGGGAGCGGCTATTCCGAAGCACCTTCTCGCTCACTATGCTGGCGCGGTGGTCGGGCAGGCGGCCTACGAATTGGTGTTCCTGAAGGTAGGCGCTCTTTTCGTGCTCGGGCTGGCGTTCTTGGCGGGCTACAGTGTCATCTTCTTAGGGGCGGCGGCAATCGTGGCTACGCTTAGAAATAGGAGTTCCAATGGAGCCACTGCGGTCTAACCACGCGTTGGAGCGGTCCGGGAAACATCGTGTGCCGCGTCTGGCCGCGGCACGGTCGTTGTGGCCGGCCGCTCAACTCGGTCGTTGGGCGCCATGACTCGCATCGACAACGACTCGCAGATCGCCGGCTTTCTCGCCAAATACACGCCGGCGATTGAAACACAGCTGCGAGATGCCCGCGCCAGACTCCGCGCCTTCTTTCCTCGAGGCTTCGAGCTTGTATTCGACAACTACAACGCCCTCGTCTTTGGCATCAGCCCCACCGAGCGATCGCAAGATGCATTTGTTTCCGTGGTTGGGTATCCGAGGTGGGTTACCTTGTTCTTTCTCCATGGTACTGACCTGAATGACCCAAACGGTCTCCTGAAGGGCGAAGGAAAGCAAGTGCGAAGCATCCGATTGAACGGCTCTGCCGACATCAATAGTCCCGCAGTCACCGCGCTCATCAACCAAGCAGCGAAGGCCAAGGAGGCCGCGCTTCACGTCGCGCCTTCGATCAGCACGGTTGTCAAGACAGTCGTCGCCAAGCAGCGGCCACGCCGACCCAGTTCGCCCAGCCGGAAGCCCAGCTCCAAAGCCACGAGCTCGCCCGCGAAACGCTGACGCCCAACCCATCCTTCGGGCCTCCGCTCATGTCGATCGTTAGCCCGCATCGAAATAGTCGGTCTCGATGTCCGCCGCGAAGCCGAATGCGAGGCTGTTCTTCGCACTCCGCCCAAGTGGTTTGGCATCGAGCACGCGCTGCTCAAATACGCAAGAGACTCCGGCTCCACCTCACCGGCGCTGGACTTGGCGGCCATTGAGAATGGAGTTCACGACTGTCATCGACGCCCCGCCGCTCCGGCCATTCTCGCGGTTTCCAGGCGCGCGATCAGATCCTTCCCGCCGCTGATCTCGATCATGCTGACACAGCCCCGATCGTCGGTTTCCACGATCACCCCAAGCTCGTCGTAGATCGAAACGGTTTCCGCACGCGAGCCCGGCCGCAATGACGGCGAGGCGCTGGCCGAGACGAAAATGCTCGCCGTGTCGGCGAACTCGTCGTACTCCCAACGCTCGACGGACGCGACGCGCAGCTGGTCGACGATGTCGCCGCGGCCGATATGAAGGAGCGCGGATTCCATGTCGCGCTCCAGGTCAGGGAGCATCGCGAGGAGATTCATCGCGTGAGACTACCTCACCACGGCTTCGTGCTCCAGTGGAAAAATTCTCATCACAGTCGATGCACGCGACAAATCCTCATGGCGCTCGTATCCAGATAGGAACGGATCGGCAGGCACGACGCCTCGTCGCGGGCGAGGCCGAGCGCTTTGAGCGCAGGCAAGATCGAATCCTCGTGCCAGAAGTCCATGGAGTAGATCGCGCCTGGTTGGTTCGCAACCACGTCGCGGATCTGCTTCGCCAGCAGGTTCTGCTGGCTGGAATGCAGGAAGTTGTTCGAGGGTGAGACGAAGCGCGTATCGGGCCGGAAGAAGGGAATCGCGTAGGCCATCGGCTGGTGCGGTCCGACGATCACCAACGAGCGCGGCTCGACCTCGGGCACGGCAACGTCGAAATACGCGCCGCGGAAGTCGAGGCGGCCCCAGCTCGCCTCGCGCGTGGTGCCGATGAGGAGGATCGCAAGGATGGCGACCGTGATCCGTCGCGGCCACATGCGAGGCATCAGGTAGAGGGCGCACGCGACGATCAGCGGTCCCGCTAACATCTCCACTGGGACGAGGTAGCGATAGATCCCGAAGATCTTCAGCCACAGGAGGTAGGAGGCGAGCGTGAATGCGGCGAGGAATTTCCACTCCGGCGCCATGGCATCGCGGCGGCCACGCGCGAGCCATTTGATCGCCGCCAGCAGCGACATCACGAAGAGCGTCGCGAGCCGCCAGTCGCGGAACGCGACCTCGCTCACCAGCTTCGACTCCTGCGCGAAGATGAGCGGAAAGAAGACCGCCTGCACCGCATCGCGCGGCCCGTAGTTGCGGTCGAAATAATTCACTGGCTCCCACCACGGCGACTGGAAGATCGCGTTGAAGTGCGGGAAGAACGGATTGGCGAAGCGCTCCCAGAGCGTCACGCCCCAGATGCCGTACGAGAGGACGAAGCCCGCGAAGAGGAAGGCGCCGATCGTGAAAGCGCGGCGCACCCGCTCGCGCAGCGTCCCGGACGTGGAGGCGGCAACGATGAGCGCAATACCGAACACGCCGTAGGTGAGCTTCAAGCCCACGGCAATTCCGGTGACGAGACCCGCGATGCCGATCGACGCAAGGGTCGGCGCGCCGTGCCGCGAGATCGATGCGACCAGCACCGAGAGCGACACCATCAGCATCATCGCAACCGGCCACTCGTTCATCGTGGAGCCGATCACCGAAAGTCCCATCGAGCCCGTCACGCCCACCGCAAACGCCGCCGCGATCCACAACCTATGGTCGCGTGTGCCATTCTCGGGAAAGAGGACTGCCAGCATGCGCAGCAGCGCGAACGCCGCCACCCCCGTCGTCGCCGCCGCCATCACGAAGGCGATGACGCGCGGCGACGGGATCTCTTGCACCAGGTAGTAGAACGGCAGGTCTAGGAGCGGGTTGTAGTAGCTCTGCAGCTGCGCGGGTGCGATGTCCCAGCCGAGCCGCGCGTTCAGGAATGCGTAGGCATCGTAGAAATGATAATTCTTGAGGTCCCAGTTGACGTCGAGGCGCGAATGAACAGATCGCAACCCTGCGGCGATCCCACACGCGGCAAGCGCCAACGGCCATAGCCAGCGCGCCGCGGCCGGTCCCACCGAATCAGCCGGCCACGACCGGCAGGCGCCCGAGGGTCGCGAGGAGGCCGAGGAGGTCGTCCTTGCGGAATGGCTTGGCGATGGTCGCGTTGAAGCCCGCGGCGACCTTTTGCGTGCGGTATGCGGGCGAGTGGTCAAGGCTCACGGCGACGAAAGTCGCCGCTTCGGGGGCGCGCGCGATGTGGGAGCGCAGCAGAGTGGCCGCGTCGGCGCTGCCCAGCCCCGCGAGCGAGGTATCCACCAGCACGATGTCGTAGACGTCCTGGTCGAGCGCGGCGAGCGCCTCGTTCAGGTCCTGCGCCACGACGACGCTGCAATCCTGCCGGCCGAGGACGTGCGCCGCGAGGATCTGGCTGTCGCGGCTGGGATCGACCAGGAGGATCGTCGCGCCCTTGCGCTGCTCGCGCAGCGAGTGCCGCGTCACCAGCGTCGGCGTCTCGTCGGAATCCACCGAGGCGCCGGTCACCGCCATGATCGCCTCGTTCATCTGGCGGTCGTTGATGGGATAGCGCATATACGCCGCGATGCCGTTCTCGCGGCACGCGATCGCATCTCCGGGGCGTCCTTCGTTCGCCAGCATCATCACCAGCGTCGAGTGGAATCTCGGGTGGTTCTTGATGCGGAAGGCGAGGAGGAAGCCGTCCTGCACCTCGAGCTGGTTCGAGAGGATCACCAACGGGATCGCGCTGCCTTCCTCATGCATGCGCTCCAGCAGCGCCATTGCCATCGCGGCGTTGTCGGCCTCGAGTGGGATCAATCGCCACCCGCGCAGGAGATTGGTCACCTGCAGGCGCTGCTCGGCGTCGCCCGACACCACCATCACCGGCAGGCCCACCAGCGAGACATAGGTCGCGCGCCGCGGCACGGGCGGCGCGGGCAGCACCGGGAATTCCAGGGTGAACGCGTAGA
>JBDTXQ010000011.1:0-17002 GCA_040006115.1 Usitatibacter sp. | reverse complement strand
CCGCGCGCGCGCAAGTACCTCGAGGAGCAGATGCGCAAGCACTTCTTCGGCGAGGGCGCCGACGCGGCCGTGGGCTACGTCCCCAAGGCCTAAGGCGTCACTTCGGGCGGTCGATCTTGCGCACGCCCGTATCGGTGCCGAGCAAAAGCACGTCGGCCGGGCGCAACGCAAAGATTCCGTTCTCGACCACGCCGGCGATGAGGCCGATGTCGGTCTCGAGCTCCATCGGCTTCACGATCGAGAGCCCGCGCAGGTCGATGATGAGGTTGCCGTTGTCGGTGGTCACGCCCTGGCGAAGCTCCGGGACGCCGCCGGTCAGCTTCACCAGGCGCCGCGCGACGAGGCTCCGCGCCATCGGGATCACTTCCACCGGGAGTGGAAACTTGCCGAGCACGCCGACCAGCTTCCCGGCGTCGGCGATGCAGACGAACTTGCGGCTCGCCGATGCGACGATCTTCTCGCGCGTGAGCGCGCCGCCGCCGCCCTTGATCATCGCGAGGTGCTCGGTCACCTCGTCGGCGCCGTCCACGTAGACGTCGCAGCCGTCGGTGTCGTTCAGCTCCGCCACCGGGATCCTCAACTCGCGAAGGCGCTTGGCGCTCGCCTCCGAGCTCGCCACCGTGGCCTTCACGCGCGCGCGCATGGCGGCCAGCGCGTCGATGAAGAAATTCACCGTCGAGCCGGTGCCCACGCCCACCACCATGTCGTCTTCGATGTACTTGAGCGCCGCCTCGGCGGCGGCCTTCTTCTGCGCGTTGGTGTCCATGCGCGAAGGATAAGGGGAAAAAGAAAGGCAGGCGAGAGCCTGCCTTTCCTTGCCTGCGAGATCTGGCGCTTTACGGCGAGGGCGGCGTATCCGCAGGTTTGTGCGCCTGGCCCGCGGCGGAGGGACTCGCCGGTGTCGCGGGCACCGCGGGCGTCGCCGGAGCGCCGCCCGTGCCCGGAACCGCCGGCGTCGCCGGAATCGCGGGCGTGGCGCGGGTCGCCGGATTGGATCCGGCCGCGGTGCCCGAGGCGGTCGTCGCCTGTTGATGGGCGAGGCCTTGCGGGTTCATCCGGCCGATCGCGTGATCGATTCCAAACGTCCGCGCGGCGGGATTGGCCCCCGGGGTCGCGAGTGCGGTCAAGGCGCTCGACAGGATCACGGCCAGCGTGAGAGAGGCGATCGACAATTTCATGTGGGTCCTTCCTTTGGCAAAGATAACGGTCACCAGTCATCGCCGGCATCAATTGATGAGAGCAGTATGCGTGCCACGTCGGTGAACCCTGTGCTAGCCAGTGTAGCGCGATGAATTGCCATGGAAATTGTCGCGCGCGCCCGACGCCCGCAGGAGGGAATGCGGCCACGCCCCTGGCGGCGTGTCGTCGCGTCGCGACGCGATCGACCAATCGCGGCACGTCCTTGGCGGGCGCTTTGTTATCCTTGCCGGGATCTCCCTGGGCGCCGCCATGAACATCGACAGTTATCTCGAGAAGATCCTCACCGCAAAGGTCTACGACGTCGCGATCGAGAGCCCGCTCGAGTTGGCTCCCGCGATCTCGCGGCGCGCCGGCAATTCGATCCTGCTGAAGCGCGAGGACAAGCAGTCGATCTTCTCCTTCAAGCTGCGCGGCGCGTACAACAAGATGGCGAGCCTCACGCCCGCGCAGCTTCGCCGCGGCGTGATCTGCGCGAGCGCCGGCAATCACGCGCAGGGCGTGGCGCTCGCCGCGCAGCGCCTGGGAGCGCCGGCGACGGTGGTGATGCCGGTGACAACGCCGCGCATCAAGGTCGCCGCGGTAGCCGCGCGCGGTGCTCGCGTGGAGCTCGCCGGCGACAGCTACTTCGAGGCGAATGAGCATGCCGTCCGGCTCGCGTGCGAGATCAAGGCGACGTTCGTGCATCCCTACGACGATCCGCTGGTGATCGCCGGGCAGGGCACCATCGGCCTCGAGATCCTGCGCCAGCACCCGCGGCCGATCGACGCGATCTTCGTCCCGGTCGGCGGCGGCGGCCTCATCGCGGGAATCGCCGCGTACGTGAAGCGCATCGCGCCGCGCACGAAAGTGATCGGCGTTGAGCCGGTCGACTGCGACGCGATGGCGCGCTCGCTCGAGGCGGGCAAGCGCTTGACGCTGCCGCACGTGAACCTCTTCGCCGAGGGCGTCGCGGTGCGCCAGGTGGGGCGCGAGACGTTCGCCATCGCGCGCGAGCTGGTGGACGAAATGGTGCGCGTCGACACCGACGAGATCTGCGCCGCGATCAAGGACATCTTCGAGGACACGCGCACCGTGCTCGAGCCGGCTGGAGCGCTCGCGCTTGCCGGGGCCAAGCGCTGGATCGAGCGGCGCGGGGTGAAGGGCCGCACGCTCGTCGCCATCGCGAGCGGCGCCAACATGAACTTCGACCGGCTGCGCTTCGTCGCCGAGCGCGCCGAGCTGGGCGAGCATCGCGAGGCGGTGCTGGCCGTGACCATCCCCGAGCGCCCCGGCAGCTTCAAGGCGCTCTGCGAGCTCCTCGGCAAGCGCAGCGTGACGGAGTTCAACTACCGCTTCGCGCCGGGGCGCGAGGCGCACGTGTTCCTTGGCGTCTCGGTCACGGGGCGCGACGAAACGCAGCGCCTGATCGCGAGCCTCGCCCGCCACGGCATGCCCGCGGTCGACCTTTCCGACAACGAGATGGCGAAGCTGCACGGCAGGCATCTCGTCGGCGGGCGCGCGCCAAGCCAGTCCACCGAGCTCCTCTACCGCTTCGAGTTTCCCGAGCGCCCCGGCGCGCTCATGAATTTCCTCACGGGCATGGGCTCCTCCTGGAACATCTCGCTCTTCCACTACCGCAACCACGGCGCCGACGTGGGGCGCGTCCTGGTGGGGCTGCAGGTCCCGGAGCGCGAGCGCGCGGGGCTGCGCCGGTTCCTGCGCGAGCTCGGCTACGACTACGCCGACGAGACGCGCAATCCCGCCTACCGCATCTTCCTGAAGTGAGCGAGCTCGCCGCGCGCGCCCTCGCGGCGCTGCAGTCGGGGCGCGCCGCCGAGGCGGAGGCGTTGGTGCGCGCCGCGCCGGCCGCCGCGCGCGACGCCTCCGCACTGCAGATCCTCGGCGCGGCTTGCAGCGCGCAGGGCCGGCACGACGCCGCGCTCGAAGCGTTCGAGCGCGCGGTGCAGTTGCTGCCGGCATCCGCCGCGCTCCAATACAACCGCGCCTCTTGCCTGCAGCGCTGTGAGCGCATCGAGGAGGCGCTGCAGGGCTACCGCAAGGCCCTGCAGCTCGATCCGGCGCTCGCGCCCGCGCGCTCGGCGCTCGTGTCCGCGCTCTGCTCCATCGGGCTCGAAAGTTTCCGCGCCAAGGCCCACGAGCGCGCGCTCGCGAGCTATCGCGAGGCGCTTGCGCTCGATCCCGCCACCGACGCCGCGGCAAATGCCCTGGGTGCCGTGCTGGTCGCGATGGACCGGCTCGACGAGGCGATCGAAACCTTGCGCGCGGTGTGCGCCCGCTCGCCCGGCGACGCGGACGCGATCAACAACCTCGGGTGCGCGCTGCAGGCGCGCGGCGAGGCCGGGCCCGCGAGCGACGCATTCCGCCGCGCGCTCGCCCTTCGCCCCGCGCACGCCGATGCCCTGAGCAACCTGGGCTTCCTCGAGCAGGAGGAAGGGCGCGACGACGAAGCCGCCGCGCTCTATCGCCGCGCGCTCGCCGCCGACCCGCAATCCGCGAGCGCCGCCTGCAACCTGGGTGTCCTGCAGCTCTGCGCGTTCGAGTTCGGCGAAGGGTGGGAGCTGAACGAGGCGCGCTATCGCACCGCGCCCCCGGTCGCGACCGCGCGCGAGCTCGGATTGCCCCGCTTCACCGCGGAAGACTGGGGGCGCGGCGAGCGCATCGCGCTATGGGGCGAGCAGGGCGTGGGCGATCGCATCGTGTACTCGACGCTGCTCCCCGAGCTCGAGTCGCGCGGCGAGCGCTTCGTGCTCGAGACCGACGCGCGCCTCGCTACCGCCTATCGCCGCGCCCATCCCGGCTGGGAAGTGGTGACGCGCGAGGAGTCGGCCGCCGCGTTCGCGCAGTGCTCGCGCCAGCTCGCGCTCGCGAGCCTGCCGCGGCTCATGCGGCCCACGCTGCAGAGCTTCGCGCGCCAGCCGCCCGCGGTGCTCGCGGCCGACGCCGCGCGCGCCGCGGGCCTCCGCGAGCGTCTCGCAGCGCCCGGGCGCAAGCTGGTGGGAATCTCCTGGCGCAGCTTCCAGAAGAGCGCGCGCGGCGCGCTGCAACGTAAAAAATCGGCGCCCCTCGATGCGTTCCTCGCGCTCGCGCGCGATCCAGCCCTTCGGCTCGTCGACCTGCAGTACGGCGACACGGCGAGCGAGCGCGCGGATTTCGCGGCGCGCGGCGGCCATCTGGCCCGCCTCGACGGGCTCGACCTCTTCCACGACCTGGACGGCGTCCTCGCGGCGATCGAGGCGTGCGACCTCGTGATCACGACCAGCAACGTGACCGCCCACCTCGCGGGAGCGCTCGGGAAGACGACGCTCCTCGTCTACCTCGCCGCGCGCCCGCCCTTCCACTACTGGGCGACCGACGCGTCCGGGCGCAGCCTCTGGTATCCGTCGATGCGCATCGTCACGGGTCGCGAGATCGACTCTTGGGCCGAGGCACTGGCGCGGGCGGGCGAGCTCGCTGCCTGAAGGACAAAGGGCCCGGCGTTGCCGCCAGGCCCTGGAAGTGGTGCTGTTGAGAGGAATCGAACCTCCGACCTACTGATTCATACCTACTACGGCTTTCGCCGCGCAAGGCCGAAGCCCTGTTTGTGGTCTGGATTTTCTCTTCACCTTATCGCCGAGGCGACTTAGGCGGGCCGTGTAAAGTCTCTACACTCCCCTCGCGGGTAGCACGGGATTGCCATCAGCATGACCTGGTAAGGTTTCCCCGTTTTAGCGGCCTTCATTTGCATGGTTTCCCATGCAACGCGCAGTCGTTGCTTGCGTCATCGGAACGTATGTTATTTATCGTCCTGCTGTAACGCGGCAGATCCTGCCGTGCTTCCAGCTGTCTGGCCGCGTCGCAATCGGGACTCGCCGACACCCGTCAGAAAATAATAGTCGTCATGTTTCTCTAACAGTCCCTCGGAGACGAGACGTTCAGCGAACAGAATGACCAGGTTATGGACTGTCGGATCGAACCCGTAATTTTTGGCGAATACCGCGACGGGGAACACGTCGCCCGCCTTCATTTTGCTATCGCGTACGGAGGCCAGAATCTCCTCCTCCAGCCGCTTCTCAAAGGGCGCCATTGGAATGCCCCCCTTGGCGCCGCCATCGACAGGACGATTTTTGTTTCTCGCTTTCATCTGCCGACGACCCTCTAGGAGCGTCTCGCAGACGTCGACACCTCGGATTTTCTAACCGATCGTGTCGCATAGGTCTCGAAGGCGATATTGGCGCGAGAACTGTTCGACGAGCCATTTCATCGTCATATGACACCCGAACCCGCACGTCGCGATCGCGCACGCCCATTCATTGTTCTCCGTGCGCTGAGGGAGCGGCGGCCTACATTCCGTGCAGCCCCTTGCCTGTAGAAATGTGAACTCTCGCGCAAGAATTACGAAAAGTGCGTCCTTTGCGATAGGCGTTCTGTCGCTCATACGGTTAATCTCTCTGCGCTGCCCGAACCAGCGCGCTTATGGGGCCGTTAAGGAACGAAGTTGAATCACCTCTGACGGCGTACTTGTGGAGGGCCACGGAATAGCCAACTTCTTCCGCAAATAGGAGGGCAGCCCCGGCGGCAAGGATGCAGAATTTGATTGTGAGTCTCGACACGGTTCGCCCTTTGTGTTCTGCCCGTAATTGCAGTCTTGCAAAATGGGCAATAACGGTCAGTGCCAAACCTCACACAAAAGGCCGTTGGCGAGTTACGAAGGCAATACTGGCTACCTGCCCATTCAAAGTACTCTAAGAAAGTTGTTTGTCGCCCATCGCGTTCACCACGGCGAGCTACCGCGGCAGCCAATTGTTCGCGGCACAGGAGGCATTGCCTGGTTAGTGAGAGGGCGTGAATTTTCACGCTGGGCCGCCCGCGTCGCCGATTAGCCCCCTCGCGCCATTTAGTTTAATGTCGCTCCGACAGCGTCTCCTTATCACTGCCGGGACCCCCATGCTTGGCAAGGTCCACACGATCGTTGCAATCACGGGTCTGTTGCTCGCGGCACTCATCGCCCGCGCCGAGGGCGAGCTATCGCTTGCCGCGGTTCGCATCGATGGTGCCGAAGCGAAGGAAGCCCCTGGCGTACTGCGCAAGGCGGCTGGTGAAGCGCGCGCGCAACCCGTCACACTGCGCGTGGGGGAAGCCATAGCAGAGGGCGTGGAGGTAACCGCGCCGCCGCGGGTGCGCCTGGAGTTCGCCAGCCGACACGGCAATCGCATCACATTGAATCCTGGGGCGCGCCTGTTGGTGGGTCGCGTCGCCGAGCGCGGCGAAGCCCATGCACTGCAGTCCGGGGAGGCTTCCTTCAGCGTGAAGAACGCGCTCGACTTCTACCAGGTGAGCTACAAGCGCTTCCTCGCGACGGTGCGGGGCACCGAGTACCGCATCCGCGTGGAAGAGGGCAAGGAGATCGCCTTCGCCGTGGCCGAGGGCGAGGTCGAGGTGGAGCGCACCGGCAAGGTCGCTGTGGCGACCGCCGATGACGTTAAGGATGCCGAGAGCGTGCGTGAAGCGGAGCGGCTTCCCGCGGGCAGCACGCGCAGCTATGCGCTCGATGTCGACGAGTACCTGAGGAAATTCAGCTCTTACGCGGATGCCGAGACCTATTACCGTGGCGCGTTGGAGATAGCGCTCGCCTCGGGAGACGAGGCCGAAATCCGCCGCGCGCGGGAAAACATGGGTATCGTGCTCGCGACCTTCAGCCGCTACGAAGAGGCGCGAAGTGAATTCGAAGCCGGCTTGGCATTGGCACGCAAGCGATTCGGCGAGGGCGACCATGCCAGCATCGCAAGCTTCCTGCACCTGGTCGGTGGAACACACGTCGGCATGGGCGAGTACGCCAAGGCGCAGTCGCTGTATGACCTGGCTTTCAGCATGCATAGACGGCTTACGGCCGGCGCCGAAGACGACTTCACGGCGCGGATGTTCAGTTCAGTTGGGAAGCTCGCCTTGCAACGCAGCGAGTTCCGCGCGGCGCTCGAAAACGTCACGCGCGCCGATGAGATCATGTCGCGCGAAGCCAAACCTGATCGCCTGCTGCGCTTTCGCGTGCGGAGCTTGCTGGGCGCTGCGCAGTTCGAAATGGGGGAATTCGCGGCGTCGGCTCGGACGCTCGAGCAGGCGCTCGCGTTGCAGAGGGAGCTCGACGGAGACCGGGATAGCCTTGCGCGCATCACCGTCCTCAACAACCTCGCAGGGTCGGCGTCCCGTGCCAGCGACTATCGCGGAGCACTGGAATACGGCCAGCAGGCCCTTGCGATGAGTCGACGGCTCTATGACGGACGCGACCAGGAATCGATCGCCGGGATCCTGAACGTGATCGCGACCAACCAGGTTTTCCTCAGCCAGTTTCCGCAGGCCGCCGAATCCTACCGAGAGGCCGCTGAGATGTTCAAGCGGCTATTCGGCCAGCGCGACCATCCACGAATTTCGGAAGCCCTAGTGGGGATGGGAAGGGTGTTCCTCCTCTCGAGCCGGCCCCACGAGGCCTTGGGTCCCTTCGAGGAGGCCCTCGCCATTTCCCGTCGCCTCGCCAATGACAAGGACCATGCGACCACGGCGTGGCTGCTGGTCAACCTGGGTGTCGCGTACGGGGCGACGGGACGTCACGAGGCGGCACTTGGCGCCTACAACGAGGCGGAGGGGATGTACGAGCGGCTGCAGGGTGGGCGCGATAGCGATGAGAGAGTCCACCTGCTCCTTTCAATGGCGTGGGTGCGCGTGCGGATCGACGACCCCCAGGGCGCCCACGACCTCGCCCAGCGCGCGCTGAAGATGGCTCGTGTGCTCCATGGTGTGAAAGACCATAAGCATGTTGGCGATGCCCTTTATATCCTGGGTACCACCACCGCGAGGACCGGGGACATTCGCAAGGGATTCGAGCTAATGGAGGAGGCCGCAGGGATGCGCGAACGCCTGCTCGGATCCGGAGACAGCATGGAGATGGTGCAAACGTATGTCACGCTCGGCGATACGCATAACCACATGGGCGCTGCGAAGGATGCCATCGCTCCACTGGAAAAAGCGCTGGCAATGAGTAGGCGCTTGTTCGGCAACAAGGACAGCGTCCCCGTTGCCGGCCTACTTAGCAAGTTGGGACTCTGCTACCACCGCTCTGGCTTTCCCGCCAAGGCGCTCGCCAGCCTTCAGGAATCCGTGGCCATGATGGACCGGGTGCTGGCGGGCAAGGATCATGACGGCTACGCCCTCTCGCTCGGTTACCTGTCCATCGCTCAGCTGAAGGAAGGCGACGTGGAGGCTGCAATTGAAAATGCGAGCCGGGGTTCGGGCATGATGGCTCGTGGTGGTGCGGTAGCTACGTACGGCCTCGTGACGCACTCCATCGTTTCCGACGTGCTGGTGGCCGCGGGTCGTTTCAAGGAGGCGACAGCCGAATTGGATCTTGCATGGAGCCTGGCAAGGCGTAGGCCGTCGGCAGACAAATCGGCGAACCTGCACGAGTGGGAGGGCGAGCTTCGGATTGCCATGGGCTCCTACCAGGAGGGCATCGAGATTCTCTCGCGTGCGTTGCGCGAGACGCAGGAAGTGCTTCGCTCCGATGCGAACGACAGTGTGCTTAGATTGCACATCTCTCGCGCAAGGGCACATCTGGCACGCGCCGACATCCCGCCAGCCGAGGTCGATCTTCGGCGTGCCGCAGAAATTGCTTCGAGCCTCTACGGCGATTACCCTTCGTTGCCTGTCCAGGAGTTGCGTCTGGCGCAGGCAACCCTGCATTCGAATCGTGGAGAGTTTGCGCAACGGCGTAAGGCGGTGGAGGAGGCGTTGGCGATGAAGGATCGGCGGGACGGGATTCACCGTGCCGACATGGAGCGGGTGAACCTCCTCCTCTCGCTGGCGGACGCCGAGTTGGAGATGGGGCAACCATCTCTGGCAGCCGCGCATGTCGGGGAAGCCGAGAATTCGGCGGCGTCGCTGCGTGAGGGCCCGCGCCGCCGCGCCGAATCCGAGGTCGCGATCGCGCGCGGGCGATTTGCCCTATCGCAAGGCGTTTTCGACGCCGCGGCTGCTCACTTCGAGAACGGCCTGCCGGTGCTGCGGCAGAGGCACCGCGAGGTTGCCGGCATCGAGCTCGCCGAGGTGCTGGCCCAGCTGGCCGCGGCCGAGGCGGGCGGCGGCAACGCCGAGCGCGCGGCGGCACTGGTGGAAGAGGCGGAGGCGATCCGGCAGCGTACCCTCGGCGACCGCGATCATCCCCTGGCCAGGCGCCTCCTCGAAGCCAGGGCACGCATGACCCAGGCAGGGAAAGACCCGGGCCGATGACTTCGCTTCGCCGTAGTTGATGACGCGGCGGGTCGTCCTCTTCGCGGCCGCATGGTTGCTCGCCATGGTCGTGATTGCGGTAAGCGGGCTATGGCGACCCGTTGACCACTGGATCTTCGGCCACTTGTTCCTGCGTGCGGCGCCGACGGCGCTCGATGGCCTGATGGTCGTCGACATTCCCTATGACCGCAGTGTGATCGAAGACCACCGCTACAGCGTCTATCGGCAGCGCGTAGCAGCGGTGCTGCGCGACCTAGCGACCGCGATTGCGCGTGGCGCGCCGGAACCCGCCGCCCTGGTCCTCGACATCGCCTTCACCAAGCCATCGGACGAAGGCGTGGCGCCGTTGATTGCAAGCATCGCCGAGCTTCGCGCGGCGGCGCCGCGCATGGCCCTGTTCGGCGCAGTGATCCCGTGGAAGGAAAGCGGCGCCGATGCGGATCCGGACTACGCCCAGCGCCACCTGCAGGAGGTCTACGACCGCCTTGATGGATCGGGGCACACCGCATTCGGACAGTATGGGCGGTTGCTGCTCTATCCCGGGGCGATCCCGCTTGCCGGCAAGCAAGCCGGCTCCGAGTTGACCCTGCCCGCGTTACCCCTCGTGATCGCACGGCACCTCTTCCGTTTGAGCGCCGAGAGCGAGCCCCAGGCCATCCTGGTGCCGCTAGGCGAGGGCGGCTTTCCCGTCGTCTCCCCTACGTTCGAGGGCGAAAGCGCGCGACTCAACCGGGCGATGGAGTGGAAGCATAAGCCGGGTGCGCTGCTGGTGGCGGGCGACTTGCGCCGCGATATGGAGAATCCGTATCGGCGGCCCGGACCGGAGCTCTTCGCCTGGGCGTTGAGCGACCTCGCCGTCCACAGCCGTGACCGTACGTCGCGCGAGCCGCTGAATCATCCGGGATTTGCGATCGCGGAGATCCTGGCTCTGTCGCTTCTGGTGATCGGGTTCTTTCACTTCGCCTTGCGTTGGCGCCTGGTCCACGTCGACCCGCTGCGCGCCAACGCCGGACTGTGGATGCTGAGCTTTGCGTCGCTGGGTGCCGCGCTCGTCCTCCTCGGCTGCCTCGCGGCCGCCTTCCTCCTGGCTGATCGCGTGATTCCAGTGGCGCTGGCTGCTGCCGGTGCCGCGCTCACCGCGCTCGCTTGCGTGGTCGTCGCCGATCGCTGGCTCGCGCAGGTGGTCGGCGATGCGCACCGATTCATGCGGGCCTTCCCGCAGCGCTTCCGCTATGACGTCTTCGTGAGCTACTCGCGCGAGCCGGAGAACGCAGAGTGGGTGGAGCGCGAGGTGGTGACCCCGCTACGCGGGGCGCGCAATGCGAAGGATGAACCGCTGCATGTGTTCTTCGACAAGGCCGAGATTAGCGTGGGTGAGCGCTGGGAAGAGCGGATCCTTTCGAGTCTCGCCTCCTCGCGCGTCTTCCTGCCGGTGTATTCGGCCGATTACTTCGAGAAGCCCTATTGCAAGCTCGAGGCCGAGCTTGCCGTGCTTCTGGAGAAGGCGCAGCGCGGCCCGCTGGTGAACCTGCCAATCCTGCGCGGCGCAGCGGTGCCAGAGGCGTACCAGGCGGTGCAGTACATCGAGGCCGCAGGCGAGGCGTTCATGGAGCCGGTGATTGCAGCGGTGCGGGCGGCGGCGGCGCGGTGAGGGTCACTCCCGCATAGGCGGGGGCCTACCTGCTTTCGAGGCATCGGGCCTCCGCCGTTACGAATATCACCTCATTGCTCCATTTTCCGACTCGCTGGCAAAGTAGTTGAAACCGAGGACCGGGTCTCACGTAGACCAAACTGCCGCGATGTTCGGCCCGTCTTGCCCAAAGAGGAGGGACTCCGATTGGAGTCCCGCCATAAAATTGGTGCTGTTGAGAGGAATCGAACCTCCGACCTACTGATTACGAATCAGTTGCTCTACCAACTGAGCTACAACAGCGTGAAGGGCCCGCGGATGGTCGATGCGCCGTGGCGGCGCGATTTCGGGCAACCGCCATTTTACCCTGCGGGAGGCTCCCCCAGAAAGAGGAAGGCCGGAAACGGGTTCCGGCCTTCGGGGGTTGCGGTTGGCTTACTTGTCGGTCTTCGGATACCAGTACACGCGTGAGCGGATCTGCTTGATCGGCACCGGCGGCTGCTGCGCGCCGATCGGGGAGCCCGAGCCGGTCTGCAGGTTGATGCCGCCGATGAGGACGCTGATCGGCCGGGTGACTCCCGGCGCCGCGCCGACGACCTGCACGGGCACCGTTCCGACCACCGGCGAGGGCGGCAGGCCGCCGCCGGTGAAGGTCCCCGAGCGCGAGCCGCCGCAGAGCGACCCGCTGCCGATCACGCCCGAGGCGTTCAGCAGGTTCACGGCATAGCCGCGCGCCTCGCCGAGGTTGGCCGCGCACGAATTCGACGAGGTCGCTATCGGACGGTTGGTGCTGAAGAACACCGTCCCGCCGAAGATCACCGACGAGGTCACGGTCTGCTCGCCGGTTCCGGCGTTCAGGTCGATGAACCATCCGCGCTGGCTCGAGGAGAGCTCCGAGTTGCAATCCGTCGAAGTGGTGAAATCGGCGAGCGACGCGCTGTCGAGGTTCACGGGGCCGCCTGCCGCGAACGTGTCGATGAACATGTAGAAGCGGTTGCCGACCGGCGTGGTGTACGGATAGTTGCTGATCAGCGGACGCTCCCGGTCGCCCGAGCCGAGGGTCAGGTAGACCGCCGTGCGCGTGGCGAGCGCCGCCGGCCCGAACAGGAACTTGCGAGTGGCGGAGGCCGTCGTGGTCGCAATCTTGGTGATCGTCCAACTCGCCGGGACGCGCTGCGCGAGCGTCGTCGGATCGACCAGGTCGATGCGGTAGAGGTTGCCGCCGGTATCGGCCACGTAGATGTGGTCGACCTTGCCGTCGAAGTCGCGGTCGATGAGGGTCACGTCCGCGGCGACGCTGCGGTCGGTGTCGAAGGCCCGGATCGCGACGCCGGTGTCGGCGTCGAGAATGTAGACCTTGTTGCCCTTGGGCGACGCGCAGGTCGTGGTCGCGGAGTCCGTGTCCTCGCAGGCGTCGTAGCCGCCGCCGAAGACCAGCATCGGCGCCGTGCCGGAGCTGTAGCCCTTGGTGACCGCCACGTTGGGCACGGACCAGGTCTGCCCGATGCCCGACATCGCCGCGGTGCAATTGACGTCGTCGCTCATGTTGGGGCAACCCTTCGCCCACTTGAGCGTCGGCGTGGTCGTGCTGATGTCGAACGCGTACATCATGCGACCGCCGCGGCGCATCGTCGGGAAGATCCAGACGACGCTGTTGTCCGAGTTCTGGTAGAGCCCGGCGGATCCGTCGAAGAAGTAGTCCTTGCGCGCCTGCGGCAGGAGCGGGTCGATGTTCGGATACGCGACGTACGGCGTGTTGTCGACGAGGCGCTTCAGCTTGCCGTGGTGCTCAGGCGCGACGAACGACCAGAGCTCGGTGCCGTCCGAGCCCCTCAACGCGTGGAACGCGCCGTCGTTCGAGCCGTAGTACACCTCCACGCCGCGGGGGCCGGGGGCGAAGTTCACCGGCAGCGGACGCGAGTGGGCGATGTCGCCATGGATCGACGGACGCGGCTCCGTGCAGGTGACGGCGTCGCAGTTGCCGTTGGCGTTCTCGTCGAGCACGTCGAGGCCCTTGGTGAACTTGACGATCTTGTCATTCTCCGCGGGCGTCGCCGCGCCGGTGCGCGCCTGGGTGACGCTCGTCGTGTCGAACGGGGTGAGCGAGGTGCAGGGAGCCGACGCGCACGTCTTCATGGTGCGGTTCACCGTGAACGGGGCCGTCGCGGCGGGGTTGTTGCCCCTCCTCAACACTTCCGCGGCCGCGCCCTTCTCGACCACGCCGCCATCCGGCGCATCCGAGCTGGCGTTGTTCGCGGTGGTGGTGCACGTGCCCGCGCTTTGCGGCGAGAAGCCCCAGTAGGTGCCGCTATCGACCGAGTAGTAGCTGGTGGCGCAGGCCTGCACGAAACCGGTGGTGGCCGAGACCGCCTCGTTGCCGTCCTTGTCGGCGAGCTTCGCGTCCGCGCCGAAGCGCGCGACCTGGAAGCGCTTCAGATTCCCGTACCATCTCGGCTTGGCCCTCGGATCCGGGCGGAACATGCCGATGAACACCTGGTTCTCGTTCTGCGAACGGTTGGTCGCGTTGATCGGCAAGCTCGCCGCGGCGAACACCGAGTTCACCGACTGGATCTCCACCAGGATCTCGCGCAGCGCGTTCAGGATGGCCTGCTCGCTGGTCGCCTGGAAGTAGCGCCCGCCGCCGTACTTCGCCATGCTTATCAGCAGCGCCGTCTCGTTCACGTCCTGCGCGTCCTTGAAGACGTCGATGGTGTAGGTCGAGACGTTCTGCTGGCCGGCCTGTGAGTTCACGTCGGTCGTGTATAGGTACTTGGCCCATTCGTCGGAGTAGTTCGAGCCGGCCGCGGGGATGGTGATGCCGCCGGTGGGAGTCACTGTGTTCACCGCCTTGGTGCCGGTGATGATCTGGTTGCTGGTGCAGGTATTCGTGCCGCGCATGGTCTGACCCGTGCTGCAGTCCGACGCGGTGATGGTCTGGCCCGTGAGGCGGCCGGCGGCCGTGCAGCCCGTGGCCTGCATCGTCTGCCCGGCGTAAGGCGTGTCGGTTGCCGTGACCGCGCGGTTCACGCCGGCGCCCACGCCTGAGCAGGTGCCCTGCTTCGTCTGGTTGAGGAGCCTGCCGCCGGTTCCGCAGCTCACGCCTCCCGTGCAGTTGGCAGTGGTGAGGTTCGAACCCGTCGGGAAGGTGATGCCGTTCCTGCACTGGGTGGCGTTCTCGCAAATCGTGTCGGTGCCGACCGTGACGACGCCGGCGACGCCCGCGCCGCAGGAAAGGCTGTCATGACCCGGGAAGATGGCTGCGACCCGTGCCTTGCACTGGTTGGAGTCTTCGCAGAAGAGGCCGGAGTTGCCGACCGGGGTCACGACCGACGCGCCCGCCGTGCCGCCGGTGCAGGAATAGCTCGTATATCCGGGGAATGCCGCGGCCGCGCGCGACGCGCACGCCGTACGGCTCTCGACCACGGCATCGGGGCCGAGGGAGACTGTGCCGGCGTTCTGGGCGCCTCCGGTGCAGGCATACGTGGTGTGGCCGGGAAAGAGCGTCGCCGCGCGCGTCTGGCAGGCCGCTGCAGTCTCGCAGGCGTTGTCCGTGCCGGTCTGCGGCGGGGTGCTCGTTCCACCGGTGCAGTAGTAAGAGGTGTAGCCGGGGAAGCTCGTCTGGGCGCGCGTGGCGCAGGCCGCCGCGCTCTCGCAGGTAGCGTCGGTGCCGAGCGTCACGTCGGGGGTCGCCGTGCCGCCCGAACAGGCGTACGTGTCCTGGCCTGCGAAGGCCGGATTCGCGGCCGCCGCGGTGGCGCATGCCGCGGGCGTGCGGCAGACGGCATCAGTGCCCAGGGTCGTGGTGATGTTGTTGGTGACGAGGGTGAACTGCGGCTGGCCCAGCTGGCTCGTGCTGCCACCCACGCCAGTGAGGAGAGTGCCGGGGGAATCCTTCGTCGGGAAGCCGTTGCCGATGAAGACGAGGTAGTTCTTGGCGCAGGAATTCGAGCCGTCGGCGTTGATGGGGGAGTTGTATCCGGTTTTCGAGGCGCCGCCGGTGTAGGCAGCCGGATCGGAATTCGTCTCGGGGTTCCCCGCATAGCGCAGCGCGCCGAAATGGGTCGCGTCGATCGGAGCGCCGGCGATGTCGGTCTTCGCGTTGGCCGGATTCGTATAGCCGCCGAAATACTTGAACACCTCGAACAGGCCCCCGCTGTAATCGAGCTTAGCGGTGCCGACCTTCTCCGAGGGGCTGCTGAAATTGTTGAACAGGCAATTCGGAGTGGTATTGAGGCTGTTGGGGCCATTCACGCAGGTGTCGGGGCCGATCAGCTCCTGCAGCGCGGACTTGTTCGCGGCCGTCATCTGGCGCACGTGGTAGCGCACGTATCCGCCGTCGAAGTTGGATCCGGAACCCGGCGTGAAGAGCATAAGGCCGAGGTTCATCTTGTCGTTGACCTCGCCCACGACGGTGCGCAGCGCGCGCAGCTCCGCCTGGCCCTGCTTCACGCCCGGCCAGTGCTGGTTGTTCGCTTCCCAGTTGGCGCTGTTGTCGATCATGATCACGACGTTGGGATTGTTCTGCGATCCCCCGGGGCTCGTGAAGAGGTCGATGTCCTCGGCGATCGCCGGGTGGTAGAGGCACATCGAAACCGCGGCGGCCGTGGCCGTCAAGCGCAAGAAAGACTTTTTCATTGAAGCCCCCTGGAGGGTTGCGAGGTCACGGGCATGAAGTCGGCAAGTCGAGAGACTTGACCCGGACTCCCACGCCCTGGACCGTCGTGACGTTTACATTCGAATTCGCGGCGATCATGCCGCTCGCCAGGGTCTGGGCAGTGATGTCCCAGACCGTCTGGCCGCAGAGAGAGTCGCCGGTCCCGGACGCGCCGGAAACGCCGAAAGTGCCCTGCTGCTGAGCCTGCACGCAGGCGAGGTCGTCGCTGTGCACGTTGAGTGCGAGCTCCGTCACCTTCACCGCGCGCGCCTGGTTGCAGGCCGGCTGCGGGGTGAGGGTGGTGGTGTATTCCGGGACGCCGTCGCCGTTCACGTCGAGGCAGAGCGTGTTGGGCACGGCGTTGCACGGCGCCACGATGGCGTTGGCGGGCGTGGTGATGAACTGCCCGGTGCTGATGGTGTTGTCGATGGCGGCCTGGCTAGCGCCCAGCGCCTCGCTGCGCGACTGCATGTTGCCCACCGCCTTCAGGTTGATGTTGCCGGTGTTCATCGCCGAGATGCCGAAGAGGGTCAGCATCACCAGCATGATGAGCACGATCAGCAGGGTGGCGCCGCCTTCGCGGCGCGCGGAGGCGATCATGGCGTCTCCCGGCGCTCGGCGGAGTTCACGACGCGCACCAGGCCCGAGTAGGCGTGGCGGCGGAAGGCCCCGCCGGGCGTCACCGTGACCGCCGCGCCGGTGGAATCGAGCCCGAGCGAGTAGGTCTTCGTGTCCGTGTAGTTGGGCGAGGTCTCGATGTTGCGCGCGAGCAGGCTCACGCGCGCGCTCACCACGTTCGACCAGTTGATCGGCGCCGTGCATGTCGCGCATCCCGCGTAGGTATAAGTGGAGGGATTCGCGGTGTACGCGTCGGGCGCGCCGTCGCCGTCGTTGTCGATTCCATACTCGATGTTCAGCGCCTCGATGCCCTCGACGAGGGGGGAATCGGCGTACGCGGTGCCGTTGAATTCGAGGCGCCTCAGCGTCGGGATAGGCTGTCCGTCGCCGTTGTTGTCGCTGATGTAATAGATGTGCACGAGGTACTGGCGCACTTCCGCGAGGGTGGTGCAGTTCTTGTTGGTGAGATTGAAGGGAGCGGCGCCCTTCGCGCCGATGCCCACCGCGTAGGGCGTCGTCGCCGATTCCGTCGCGCACTTCGAAACCTGGAAATTCGCGTAGCCGGCGTTCGCCGCGGGGCAGCTTCCCACGCCCGCCTCGCAGGTCGAGGCAGCGCTGCAAACGGGCAAGATCGACGCGGCCAA
>JBDTXQ010000010.1:0-17028 GCA_040006115.1 Usitatibacter sp. | reverse complement strand
AGAAGGAGAACCTCGGCGACGCGGTGAACTACATCGAGGACGGCATGACGGGCGAAGCGCTCTTCTACGAGGGCCGCGCGATCTCGTTCGAGCTGCCCACCACCATCGTGCGCGAGGTGATCTACACCGAGCCCGCGGTGCGCGGCGACACTTCCGGCAAGGTGCTGAAACCCGCCAAGATTTCCACCGGCTGGGAAGTGCAGGTGCCGGCCTTCTGTTCGACCGGGGACAAGATCGAGATCGACACGCGTACCAACGAGTACAAGAGGCGCGTGAACGCATAGCATCGCCTCACGGCGGTCGGTGCAAGGGCGCTTCGGCGCCCTTGCTGCTTTGGTGGCTTACAATTTGCCAAATACCGCGAGGAGCACGTCATGCGCATCCACAAGATAGCCGCGATCGGCGGGGATGGAATCGGGCCGGAAGTCGTCGCCGCGGGCCTCGAGGTGCTGGAGACGTTGTCCGCCTCCGACGGCGGCTTCCGCTTCCAGGTCGAGCATTTTCCGTGGAGCTCCGAGCATTACCTGAAGCACGGCCACTACATTCCCGAGGGCGGCCTCGAGAAGCTGAAGGCCTTCGACGCGATCCTCTTCGGCGCGGTGGGCAGCCGCGAGGTCCCCGACCACGTGTCGCTGTGGGGCTTGAGGCTTCCAATCTGCCAGGGCTTCGACCAGTACGCGAACGTGCGGCCCACGCGCGTGCTGCCGGGGGTGAAGAGCCCGCTCGTGAATGGCAAGGAGATCGACTGGATCGTGGTGCGCGAGAACTCCGAGGGCGAGTACTCCGGCATGGGCGGGCGCGCCCACCGCGGGCTACCCATCGAGGTGGCCACCGAAGTCGCGGTCTTCACGCGCGCGGGCGTGGAGCGCATCCACCGCTTCGCCTTCGGGCTCGCGCAGACGCGCCCGAGGAAGCACCTCACCCTCGTCACCAAGTCCAACGCGCAGCGCCACGGCATGGTGATGTGGGACGAGATCTTCTTCGAGGTCGCGAAGGACTATCCCGACGTGAAGACCGACCGCGAGCTGGTGGACGCGATGACCACGCGCATGGTGCTGAAGCCCGCCTCGCTCGACGTGATGGTCGCCACCAACCTGCACGCCGACATCCTCTCCGATCTCACCGCTGCGCTCGCCGGGAGCCTGGGCATCGCGCCCACCGCGAACCTCAATCCCGAGCGCAGGTTTCCCTCGATGTTCGAGCCGATCCACGGCTCGGCCTTCGACATCACCGGCAAGGGCATCGCGAACCCGACCGCGACCTTCTGGACCGCGGCGATGATGATGGACCACCTCGGGGAGCACGACGCGGCGCGCCGCCTCATGAACGCGGTGGAGCGCGTCACGGCGAACGGCGTGCAGACGCCGGACCTCGGCGGCACCGCGAGGACCGTCGATGTCACCAAGGCGGTGAGGAAGGCGATCCTCGACGCCGCGAAGTCCGGCACGCAGCAGCTCGAGCCGCTCAAGCAAGCCAACTAGGGGAGCGATCCATGGCGTTGAAACGGCCCTCGTGGGGCGCGGGGACGGTGGTCGTGGTCGAGCACGAATCGCGCGCGCTGCGCGCCAACCCCCTCGGCGATCCGCACGTGCGCAAGCTCGCCGTGTGGCTCCCGCCCCAGTACGACCAGGGCGCCACGCGCGGCAGGGGCCAGAGGTTCCCGGCGTTCTACGACCTGGTGGGCTTCATGGGCTCGGGGCTCGCGCACGTGGGCTGGAAGAGTTTCAGCGAGAACGTCGCCGAGCGCGCCGCGCGCCTCATCCACGAAAAGAAGATGGGCCCGGCGATCATCGTCTTCCCCGATTGCTTCACGGCGCTGGGCGGCAACCAGTACGTGAATTCCAGCGCGATCGGCAACTACGCCGACTACCTCACGCAGGAGGTCGTGCCTTTCGTCGACCGCGAGTTCCGCACGCTCGCTTCCCGCGAGCACCGCGGCTGCTTCGGCAAGTCCTCGGGCGGCTACGGCTCGATCATCCACGGCATGAAGTATCCGAAGACGTGGGGGGCCATCGCCGACCATTCCGGCGACGCGTACTTCGAATTCGTCTACTGGCACGATTGGCCCAACACCCTGAACGAGCTCGCCAAGCACCGCTTGGCGCCGGTGAAGGAAGGCGCGCTCGACATCCTGAAGGTGGAGAAGGGCGCGGGCGACGGATTCGACGACGGGCGCGTGAAGCGCTTCCTTGAGGCGGTATGGAAGAAGCCGAAGCTCTCCACTGCGGAGGGCCACTGCATCATGAACCTCTGCATGGCGGCGAGCTACGATCCCGATCCGAAGGCGCCGAACGGATTCCGCCTGCCATTCAACTTGGAGACCGGCGAGGTGCTGTCAGAGCGCTGGAAGCAGTGGCGCGCCAACGACCCGGTGAACCTCGTGGCGAAATACCGCAAGAACCTCGAGAGCCTGCGCGGGATCTACGTGGATTGCGGCTCTCGCGACCAATACCACATCCACTACGGCAGCCGCATCCTGTCCAAGCGCCTCCACGAGGCGGGGATCGCGCACCTCTACGAGGAGTTCGACGACAACCATTCGGACATCGACTACCGGATGGATATTTCGTTGCCGTTTCTGTATCGCGCATTGAAGCCCTGAGCGGGACCATGACAAGAACTCTTCTCCGCGCTTTCTCGCTGATCTTTACGTGCGCCATCGCCGGCGCATTCGCCCCCGCCGCGTCGGCATTTCTCATCGATTTCCAGCACACGGACGTCACGGAATTCGTGAACGACTTTACCGGGCACTATTTCCTCGCGGATTCGATCGACACGACAACGCTCAACCGCGGCGGGGCAGGCGGCGGCTGGCGAATGACCGGGCACGTCTTGCGCGTCTATTACAGCAATTACGGCCAGCCGGTTTGCCGCTTCTACGCGCCCGGACCCAATACGCATTTCTTCACCGCGAGCGCCGACGAGTGCGGCGCGTTGCGCGCTCACCCCGAATACGGCTGGATCTATGAAGGGGTGAAGTTCGGGGTGGACCCGCCGTCCGGGGGAAGTTGCGCGGGATCGCTCAGTAACGGCACGATCCACCGCTACTACAACAATCGCTTCGCGTTCAACGATTCCAACCATCGCTATGTGGACGCGGGGGACAGCGTGAGCCGTGCCGATCTGCAAGCTCGCGGCTGGACCGACGAGGGGGTCGCGTTCTGCGCGTACTACACGACCCATGTTGCCGCGAAGTCGTTCGTGGTCGACTCGAACACCGCGCCGGTTCGTCCGGCGAGCGAGTGCAGGAACCAGGACATCGTCGCCGGCGGATGCATCGCCCTCGACGGCATCGCCGGACCCATGTCCCGGCGCATCAATTCCCCGAGCTTTCCCTCCCCGAGCCTGCCCCGGGGCGATCCGCAGTGGTCTTCGGTGTACAGCGACCTCACGGGCCTCTTCTATCCGGTCTTCACCAACCAGCTCGGCGACGATCCTTCCACGATCGCCGCGCATTCGTTCGTGCAGCTGTTGGGCACGGGCCTCGGAATGCGCGTGAGCTCCCTCGATCACTTCTCGGGAATCGTGGGTAGCATCGATCCGATGTACCTGTTCGTCACGCGCGCGCCAGTGCTGGGTTTTGCGGATCAACGCGTCTACCCGTGGCGCCGGCCCCACGAAGCGAGCGTCGAGATCGCATTCCGCCTCTACGGCGGCATCATCAGGAAAGGCGACGCCGGCAGCCACGCGTGGGGCGCCGCGGCGATCGCGTTCCAGGACGCGACCACCAGTCAGCGCATCGACGTCACCCTGCAGACTTACGGCACCATTGCGCCGGGCGACTTCACCGGCGCGGTGGATGCCACGAATGACGACGTCTACGTGTCGACCGTGTTCCGGGCGGACCCTGCGTTCGGAACGCGCGTGCTCGGCAGCTTCGTGCCGTGCACGGGAAACGGCGCGTGCGCCATGGGCGACTTCAACGGGACGCAGTACGCGTTCCGGCTCGGCCGCGACGATTTCCTGAAGGTGCTCGTGCTCGCGCGCGCGGCCAACCCGCGCCTGTCGCCGAATCCGGACGACTACCACCTCGTGAATTTCCGCTTCCAGAACGGCATCGTCGGGGACGCGAGCCTCGGCGCGGGATTGACCAACCTGCGTGTGGATCTCTTCGGTTATTGAACGAGGCGGGGTCAGGCGCCGCGCACGCGCCTTCGCTTGCGCCAGATCGACGGCGGCTTGCCAAAGGCGCGCTTGAACGCCGCGGAGAAAGCGCCGGCGGACTCGTACCCCGCTTCGTGCGCGATGGATTCGATCGCGCGCGTCGAGGTGAGGAGGCTCTCCGCCGCGACGAAGAGCCGCCATCGCGTGAGGTACGCGAAGATCGGCTCGCCCATCACGTCACTGAAGCGCTCGGCGAGCGTGCTCCTCGAAAGCCCTACCTGGCGCCCGAGCCTATCCACGGTCCACGGCTCCGAGGGCCGCCCGTGCACGAGGGCGAGCGCGCGTCCGACGTAGCGATCGTTCAATCCCGCGAGCCATCCCTTGCCTCCGGGCGGCATCCTGTCGACGTGGCGGCTGATCGCCTCGATCAGGACCAGCTCGGCTAATCGAGAGCGCTCCGCCGCGGCGCCCACGGGCGGCGCCGAGCTCGCCGACAGCGTGAGGCCCAGGGCGTCGGTGAGCCAGGAGAACGCCGAGGCATTGCTCAGGTCGACGCGCATCACGTCCGGCAGGGCGCTCACCAACGGATCGGCGAGATGGCGCTCGCACGACGACGACAGTACGATCCAGCGCGTCGCCCGCCCATTGCCGCCCACGTGCACCGGCACGAGCTCCCCGGGGATCGGGGTCTTCACCAGGGTGGAGAGCGATCTCGCATCGGCGTCGAGCGAGCTCGCGATCAGGTGCGCGTCGCCGCGCGGCAGGAAGGCGATCTCGCCCGCCTTCAGCGCGGCCTCGGTGCCCGCGCTTGTCTTGATCACGCACTCGCCCTCGATCAGCAAGTGTGCGCGCGCGACCGACATGCTCGCCGTCACCGACACGCACCACGGCGCGCGCGCCGTCGCGTCGAGCGTCACGCCGGCGGTGAATCTCGCGAAACGCAGGACTTCCGACAATGCATCCATTAAGTGGTTTTAAGTCGTACCTGACACGACTTAATGGAAGTGGGCGGCTTGGGTGTCGGCTTCTTCGGGAAGCTCGGCGTGGACGATCTCGCCATCGCCGTTGGCGAAGAGCGGCGCGCCGCAGTCTTCACAATACTCGGGGGTGAAGCTGCCGGGGAGCTTCTTCACTTCCGCAATGCCGCACTCGCTGAGCTGCGCCATCATCTCGTCGAGGGGGCCGGGGTGGGCGGTCTCGTCCTCGCGGCCGTAGAGGGGCCACACCACGCCGTGCGCGACCTCGGGCTCGTCGGCGCGGGTGAAAGCGATGCGGTATTCGTCGACGCGTTCCTCGCCGAACCCCGCGACCACCGCCTGGATGTCGGCCGCCTTGGCCTTCAACGCATTCTCGAGGAACGCGACCGCGGCGCGGATGCCGAACGGGCGCACGCGCCGGTCCGACTCGCGGCAGTTCACGTAATAGGCATCGGGGAGCAGGCACTCGAAGACGCAGGCGGGAAGGAGCTTCGCAAAGGTGGGTCGCGCCTGCACGATCCATTGCTCGAGGCTTCCGGTGCGGCCGGTGTGGCCCGAGGCGTCCTCCTGCCAGCGGAACATCGCCTGCCCGCGCGGCACCGCGGCGCACGCGACCAGGAAGCGCGTATCGGCGAGGAGGTGCGCCGTTTCCGGCAGGCGTGCGAGGTCCAGGCGCGGCACTTCGCCGCTGATCGCCGCGTCGGAGAGGCGCGCGGTGAGCTTGCGCAGCTCCGAGAAATGGCGCGGCAGCTGGTCGATCGAATAGAGATAGGGCACGAGCGTCACGCGCGCGCCATCGGCCAACACGTGCGCCTGCAGCTGCACGCGCAAGGCGTCGGCTTCCTCGCGCGCAATGTCGCCCGAGGGGATCGCGTACTTGGACCACGCCACGATGGGCGCGGCCACCAGGAGCGCCTGCCATGCGCGGTCGCCCTGCATGCTCACCACCGCCTCGGACTCGTTCTCGACGAGCTCGATCAGCGTGTCGTACGCGCCGAGGTTGGTCTGGTAGAGAGTGTCGAGCGCGCCGTCGATGGGCGCGTCGTTGCCGTGCTCGAGGAGCTTCACCACGACGGCGGACATCTGGGCCTCCCAGAAACGGTCCTCGGTGAGGCTTCCGGAGGCATTCAGGCCGTTGGCGAGGGAAATGAGCCGCTCGGCGTCGCGGGTAAGGCGGGGCGGGGCTTTCGCGCGGGTGCGTGGCATCCCCCATTTTATCGCTACAATCGACTCGATGTTCGCGCCTGCCATCGCCTTCGTGGATCTCGAGACCACGGGGACCACGCCCACCGGGGACCGCATCACCGAAATCGGCATCGTGCGCGTGGCCGATGGGGAATTCGTGGACGAGTGGTGCACGCTGGTGAACCCTGAATGCAGCATCCCCGAGGACATCCGCATACTCACCGGAATCACCAACGAGATGGTGCGCGGCGCGCCCACCTTCTCGCAAGTGCGCCGCGAGGTGCTGGAGCGCCTCGAGGGCCATGTCTTCGTCGCGCACAACGCGCGCTTCGACTACGGCTTCATCAAGAACGAGCTGCGCCGCCTCGAGGTGAAGTTCACCGCCGACGTGCTGTGCACGGTGCGCCTCGCGCGCAAGCTCTATCCCGAGGCCGTCGGCCACGGCCTCGACGCCCTGATCGCGCGCCATGGGTTGCAGGATGCGATCGCGCCGGAAAGCGCGGCGCGCACCGGCCGGCATTCCGCGCTCGGCGATGCGCGCGCCATCTGGCGCTTCGTTCAGATGCTCTACCGCGAGCGCGAGGCCGACGAGATAGACGCCGCGGCAAGGCGGCTGCTCAAGATCCCTAGCCTGCCGCCGCAGCTCGCGCCCGACGCGCTCGACGGTTTGCCGGAAGGCCCGGGCGTCTACCGGTTCTACGGCGTGAACGATCTGCCGATCTACATCGGCAAGAGCGTGAACCTGCGCGAGCGCATCCGCTCCCACTTCTCCGGCGACTACCGCAGCGCGAACGACGTGCGCATCTCCGGCGAGATCCAGAGGATCCAGGTCGACCCGACCGCCGGCGAGCTGGGCGCGCTGCTGAAGGAAGCGCGCCTCGTGAAGGAGCTGCTGCCGCTGCACAACCACCGCCTGCGCCGCAAGCTGAACGCGTGCTTCGTCCGGCTTCCCGACTTGCGCTCGGCTCCGGAGGTGCTGCAGGCGAGGGACATCGACTGGAACGCGCGCGGTCCCGGGGCCGAGACGCTCTACGGGCCTTTCGCCACGAAGCATCAGGTGAAGGCGATGCTCGAGGAGATCGCGGGCGTGGAAGGGCTTTGCTGGCGCCAGCTCGGCTTCGAGAAGCGCGGCGGCCCGTGCTTCGCGCGCCAGGTGCGCAAATGCCGCGGGGCATGCCTGGGCGAGGAGACGCCGGAGCAGCACAACCTGCGGCTCGCCACCGCGTTGAGCGCGCATCGGATCGTCGAATGGCCGTGGCCCGGCCGGGTTGCGATCCGCGAGCGCCATCCCGACGGCGCCCTCGAGGAAGCCCACGTGTTCGAGCGCTGGTCGCACATCGGCACCGCGCGCTCGGAGGCCGAGCTCGAGGAGCTCGCCCATGCGCGCGCCGAGATCGATTTCGATCCCGACATCTACCGGATCCTGGTGAGCTTCATCGCCAAGCATCGCCGCTCGGTGATTGCGCTTGCGCGGGCCGCGACACCCGAAGAAGAGCCAGTGTTCTAAAGTAGCTCCTGCTGGTTCCAGCTCGCCTCGGCGTCGTCCAGGCATGCGGGGACGTCGTTATTCACGTTGCTCACAACGCGGCTCACCGCGCGCAGGGCGATCGTGCCCGAATAGGGCGTGAGCAGCTTGCAGGCTTCGAGGGGCTCGCCGGCAAGCCATGCGTCCTCGGCCTCGCGCGGCAGGATCACCGGCATCCGGTCATGGATAGCGGCGACCGCGTCGTTGGCCTCGGTGGTCACGATGGTGAAGGTCCCGACGCTCACGCCCTCGCGCGATCTCCACGTCTCCCACAATCCTGCGAATGCGAAGAGCGGCCGGTCCGGAAGGGTGATGGCGAAGGGCTGCTTCCTGCCCGGCACGCCCTTCCACTCGAAGAAGCCGCTCGCCGGGACCAGGCAGCGCCGCTCGCGCACGGCCGCGCGGAACGCGGGCTTCGAGTCGACTCCCTCGGAGCGCGCGTTGATCATCCGGTTGCCCACGGCGAGGTCCTTCGCCCAGGGTGGCACGAGCCCCCAGCGCAGGATCGCCAGCTCGCGCCCGCCATCGTGCGCGGCGCGCACGACCGGAGCCTGCTGCGTGGGCGCGATGTTGAAGCGCTTGCGAATCGGCTCATGCACCGGAACGCGGAACGTGTGCGCGATGATGTTGCCGTCGGCGTCGAGGAAGTAGCGGCTGCACATTTGGGCGAAGGGCCAGGCTGGGCCCCGTCCCCTTATACTAACCGCGGGAGGGTCGAAAAAATGAAAATCATCCAATGGACGCTCGCGGTGATAGGCGCGGCAGTCCTGCTGCTGGTGGCGGGGGGCTTCTTCGTTGCCTCGACCTTCAGGGTGGAGCGCAGCGTGGTCGTCAACGCACCCGCGAAGAAGATCTACGACCTGGTGGTCGAGCCGCGCCAATGGGCGAGGTGGAGTGCCTGGAACCAGCGCGACCCCAACATGAAAGTCACCTACAAGGGCCCGCCCTTCGGCATGGGCGCGAAGTGGGAGTGGGTGAGCAAGACCGAGGGCAGCGGTAGCATGGAGTTCACCCGCGTCGAGCCGGACCGCACCGTGGAGTACGCGCTCTTCTTGCCCGGGTACAACATGCGCTCCACCGGGGCGATCGCCCTGGAGCCTTCGGGGAACGCGATGCGCGTCACGTGGAGCAATACCGGCGACCTCGGCGCCAATCCGCTCAAGCATTACCTCTCCCTCACGATGGACCGGATGGTGGGCCCGGATTTCGAGGCGGGCCTCGCCAACCTGAAGGCGCTCGCCGAGAAACCGTGAGCTACGTGCCGCGCGAGCGCGCCGGGGCGCGCGCCTGCCCGAGCTGCGGCGATCCGATGAGGGTCGAGCGCTACGAGCGCAAGGCCGCCGGCGAGGTCGAGCTCGACTTCTGCTACTCGTGCCACGCGATCTGGTTCGACCAGTACGAGAGCGCGCAGCTCACGCCGGGCGCGGTGATGAAGCTCTTCGCGGCGATCAACGCGCACCGCGAGTCCCAGCCGCGCCCCCTCGCCGACGTGTGCCGCTGCCCGGTGTGCCATGGTGGCCTAGCGCTCACGCACGACATCCAGCGCACCAACCGCATCAGCTACTACCGCTGCCCGCTCGCGCACGGGCGCCTCACCACCTTCTACCAGTTCCTGCGCGAGAAGAATTTCATCCGCTCGCTCACGCTGGGGGAGGTCGAGCGCCTGAAGGCGGTGGTGAAGCAGGTGCGCTGCGCGAGCTGCGGCGCGCCGGTGAACCTCGAGCGCGACTCGCAATGCGCGTTCTGCCGCGCGCCCATCGCGATCCTCGACGCAGACGCGGTCCAGCGCACGCTCGCGGAGCTCTCCGAGACGGAGCGCAAGCGCCGGAGCGTCGATCCCCATGCGGCGGTGGACGCGCTTCTCGCCGGCCAGCGCATCGAGCGCTCGAGCCGCAGCTCGCCCAGCGCCTATCACGCCGGGAACGCGGCCTGGGACGGCAGCGTGATCGACCTCGTCGGCGACGCGCTCGGCCTTATCATGGACATTGTCGATTGACTGGAGGCTCACGATGATTGGTTGGATCCGGGGTATCGCGGCTGCGGCGGTGGTTGCGCTGCTGGCTGGCTGCGCCACGCAGAAGAAGGAGCCGCCGCCAAAACCCTTCGCGGGGACTCTCTGGCAGGTGGCGCTCGAGCTGCCGATCGCGGGCGAGCAGCCCTACATGCGCTTCGGCGACGGGCGCGTCGAGGGCTTCGGCGGCTGCAGCCGCTTCGCCGCGAAATACGTGCAGGATTCGGTGGGGGCGCGCGCCATCGCCATCGGCCGCATCGAGGTCGACCGGCGCTTGTGCGAGAACGGGCCGAGGGCGGCGGAGGCACGCATGCTGGAAGTCCTGCAAGCGGTATCGAGCTACACGATCACGACCGACACCATGACCATGAGCGGCTCCGGCGGCGCGCTCAAGTTCCAGGCGATCGGCGACGGGTCGGCGAAATGAGGGCCCGCGGCGCATTGATGTGCGTTTGGGCGCTCGGCCTTTCCGCGTGCGCGGTGCCGACCCATTCCAGCGTGTCCGGCGACACGGCGCGCGCAAGCGCGATGCCGGCACCGGCGGCGTCGATGGTGGGCACGCGCTGGAAGGGCGTGGACGCCTCCGCCGACGAACGCCACCTGCCATGGCTGGAGTTCGTCGCCGAGGGCCGGCTGTCGGGATTCACCGGCTGCAACCTCCTGCACGGCGCGTGGACGAACGAGGGTGGAGTGGTGCGCATCGGCCCCCTCGTGACCACCAAGCGCGGGTGCGTGGGCGCCGAGGGCGACACCGAGCGGCTGGTGCTCGCCGTCCTCACCCCGCGCGCACGTGTCACGCGCGAGGGCCATCGGCTCGTGTTCACGGGCCCGGGCGGCGAGCGGCTCGAGTTCGTCGAGGCGAAGTGAGGGCCTAGCCCAGGCGCTTCATCGCGGCGGAGAGCGTCTGCCGCGTCGACTTGTAGTCCTTCCACGGATCGGCCCGCAGCTTCGCGAGGCGCTCCGGCGCGGTGAAGATGTTCCACTGGCTCGCGCTCCCGAGGCCTTCCAGCTCCGGCCATCGCAACGGCATCGAGACGCCGAGGCCGGGACGCGCGCGCGCCGAGAAGGCGGCCGCGGTCGTCGCGCCGCGGCCGTTGCGCAGGTAATCCACGAAGACTCGCCCCACGCGGTTCTGCGCGCCCGACTTGGCGACGAACAGGTTGGGCAGGGTGCGCGCGAGGTGCAGGACCACTGCCCGGGAGAAATCCTTCACCTCGTCGTAGCCCCACTTCGGCGTGAGCGGCACCACGATGTGTACGCCCTTGCCCCCGCTCGTCTTGAGGAAGGCCTGCAGCCCGAGCATGTCGAGCATTTTCTTCGTGAGCAGCGTCGCCTCGACGACCTGCGCCCAAGTGATGCCGTGCCCGGGATCGATGTCGAAGATCACTCGATCGGGCTTCGCAATCGCGCTCGTGGTCGAATTCCACGTGTGCAGCTCCACCGTGTTCATCTGGGCCGCGCCGACCAGCGCTTCGCGCGTATCGATCTCGATCATGGGCGGATGCTCCGGCCAGTGCTTGCGGTCGAGCACCTTGATGCCGGGGACCTGCACCGTGTCGTTGTGCTTCTGGAAGAATTGCGCTCCCTCGACGCCCGCGGGAGCGCGCACCAGGGAAAGGGGGCGCCCCTCGAGGTGGGGCAGCATCCACTTCGCGATGCCGTCGTAGTAGCGCGCCAGGTCGAGCTTGGTGGCCTTGCTGGCGGGATCGATGACGCGGCCGGAGTTGCTGATCCGGATGCCGGCGACGACTGCCGACCCGTCGGGATTGCCTTTGGCGGCCCGCTTCGTCGTCGCGCCGGCAGCCCGCTCGGGCGCTTCGTGCAGTGCCGCCTCGCGCGTGATCGCCGCGGCATCCTTGTCGGTTCGCAGGCCGTGGAACACGGGATGGCGAACGCGTCCGTCGCTCGTCCATTCGGCGAATGCCACCTCGGCAATGAGCTTGGGCTTGACCCAATGCGCCTTCACGCCACCGGGCTTCACCTCGACCGGCATCTTCTCCGTCTCGAGGGCGGCGAGCTTGCCCTTCAGCGAGCGCAGCAGGGCGTCGTCGAAGCCGGTGCCGACGTTACCGCTGTACTGCAGCTTGCCCGCGGCATCGTGCACCGCGAGGAGGAGCGAGCCGAATCCGGCGCGGCTGCCTTTGGGATCGGTGTAGCCGACGATCACGAACTCCTGGCGCCGCGTGCATTTCAGCTTGATCCAATTGGGCGAGCGCGTCGACACGTAGGTCGAATCGGAGCGCTTGCCGATGATGCCCTCGAGCCCTTTCCTGCAGGCGCTCTCGAGGAGCGCCGCCGCGTCGGCGTCGAAGTGCTCGCTGAAGCGCACCCGGTCCGACGAGGTGGCTTGCATCACGTTCGCGAGCAGCGCGCGGCGCTCGGTAAGGGGCACGCGGCGCAGGTCATGGCCGCTGAAGTACGGAAGGTCGAAAACAAAGTAGACGATGTCCGCGGTTCTCGATGAATCGAACGCGCCCTGCAGCGCCTGGAAATCAGGATTGCCCTCTTTGTCGAGCACGACGATCTCGCCATCGAGCCACGCGGACGCGATGCCGAGCCTTCCCACCTCCCCGGCGAGCGCCTTCATGCGCGCCGTCCAGTCGTTGCCGTTGCGCGTGAAGAGGCGCACGTCGGCGCCGTCGATCCTCGCGAGCAAGCGGTAGCCGTCGAACTTCACTTCGTAGATCCAGCGCTCGCCCCGCGGTGGCGCCGCGACCAACGTGGCGAGCTGGGGGAAGAGCGAGAGCGGTAGCTTCGCGATGGGAGCGGCGAGCGCAGGAATGGCGGTGGCGTTGAGCGCCAATTTCTTCGCGGCCGTGCGCGTCGCCGGGGCGGATTTCTTCGCCTGCGCCTTCGCGGCGGGAGCGGCCTTGCGCGGCTTGCCGTCCGGCGCGCGCAGCACGCTCGCGGGAAGGTCCTCGACGATGTCGTACTCGGCGGCGGGCCGCGCCTCTTCGTCGCGCTCCTTGATGAGGAGCCACGCTTCCTGGCGCTCGTCCTTGCGCTTGTCGATGCGCACCAGCATCCAGCGCCCGCGCAGCTTCTCGCCGTGCATCTCGAACTTGAGCTTGCCCTGGCGCATGCCGGCGCGCGCATCCTCGAGGGGTGTCCAGGTGCCGCGATCCCACACCTCGACCGTGCCGGCGCCGTACTGCCCCTTGGGGATCACTCCCTCGAACCGGTTGTAGCTGAGGGGATGGTCCTCCACGTGCACCGCCATGCGGCGCACGCGGGGATCGAGGCTCGGCCCCTTGGGCACCGCCCAGCTCACCATGGTGCCTTCCATCTCGAGGCGGAAATCGTAGTGCAGGCGCGACGCCGCGTGCTTCTGCACCACGAACGCGAGCTGCTTGCGCGGGCGCACGACCTCGCCCTTCGGCTCCGAGGTCACGCCGAAGTCGCGCTTCTTCCAGTACTGGGTGAGGGATCCGGCCATGGTCGATGGGACCACCGGGGTTCAACCCCGGTTCAGAAAGTCGTACCTGACACCACTTATTCGGGAACGAGGCGGCCGTCCTCGAGGTGCACGCGATCGCCGATGCGAAGGCGCGGCCGGTCGGGATAGCGCAGCGTCTCGGTGCTGCCGTCCTCGAAGCGCACGCGCACTTCCCAACCGGGGCCGGAGCTCCCGATCGAGGCAACGACGCCGCAGTTCACGCAGATGTTGCGCGTGGAGCGCTCGAATGAGGTGCCGGGGCCATCGCCGCGGTTGTAGGCGGGCCTCGCCGGCGCGGCGCGCGACGGCGGCTCTGGTGCGTACCTCGGGCGCGGCGAGGACGACGGCGATGGCGCGAGGGGCGGCACGTACGACTTCCTGGGCGCGGCGGCCGACTTCGGCGGCTCGAAGGGCGCCGGCTTCGAATACTTCGGGATGGTCGGCACCGGCGCCGTGGCGGGGATGGCGGCGGGCTTCAGGGCGTCGGCGGGCGTGACCAGCGTTTCGCCGGGAAGGAGGTCGAGCCCGCCTTGCTCCACGGTGCCCGTGACCTGCTGGCCCGGCACCGCGATGCTTCCGGGGGCGCTAGGCATCGAGCCGCGCATCGGCACCCATCCCAGGAGGTAGGCGACGGTCACGACCGCGAGCACCGTCATCGCCACGCCCGCGATCACGATCGAGGCGAGGGCGGCGGGATGCTTGCGGGCCGAGGCGAGCTCTTCCTTCATGGCGGTGCGCGCGAGCTCCGTTAGATTTCGATGTGCGTGCCCAGCTCGACCACCCGGTTGGCCGGGATGTTGAAGAAGTCGGTGGCGCGGGTGGCGTTGCGCGTCATCCATGCGAAGAGGTGGTCGCGCCACAGCGCCATGCCGGGCACCTCGCTCGTCGGGATCACGGTCTCGCGCGACAGGAAGAAGGAGGTGTCCATCACGTCGAACGCGAGCCCGTAGCGCACGCGGCACGCGTCGAGGATCTCGTCGATGTCGGGCTGCTCCTTGAAGCCGTACCACGCCTCGAGCTTGAAAAAGCCGTTCAACAGGCGCTCGAGCTGCACGCGGTCCTCGCGCGGCACCACCGGCACGTCGTGCGAGATCACGGTGAGGAATACGGTCTGCTCGTGGAGCACCTTGTTGTGCTTCAGGTTGTGCAGCAGCGCGTGCGGAACGGTGTCGACGCTCGCCGTCATGAAGATCGCGGTTCCCTGCACCTTCTGCGGAGGGTGGGCCTCGAGCCCCTCCAGGAAGGGCTTTAGCGGAATGCCCTGCTCGGAAAGGCGGCGGAACATGAGCGTGCGCCCGCGCTTCCAGGTCATCAGCATCACGAAGATCGCCGAGCCGATCAGCACCGGGAACCAGCCGCCGGAGAAGAACTTGGCGGCGTTGGAGGCAAGGAACAGGAAGTCCACGACCAGCATGCTGCCGATCACCAGGATCACCATCCAATAGGACCATTTCCACAGCAGGCGCGCGACCACCATGGCGAGGATGCACTCGATCACCATCGTCGCCGCGACCGCGATGCCGTAGGCGTTGGCGAGATTGTCGGAGGTCTCGAAGCCCAGCACGAGCAGGCACACGGCGACGAAGAGCGTCCAGTTCACGAACGGCACGTAGATCTGGCCGATGGAGCGCTCCGACGTGTGCAGGATCTCGAGGCGCGGAATGTAGCCGAGCTGGATCGCCTGGCGGGTGACCGAGAAGGCGCCGGAGATGACCGCCTGCGACGCGATCACCGCGGCAAGCGTGGCGAGCACCACCATCGGGTACAAGGCCCAACTCGGCACCATGCTGAAGAACGGGTTCTTGATCGCCGCCGGATTGGCGAGCACGAAGGCGGCTTGGCCGAAATAATTGAGGAGGAGCGCCGGGAACACGAGGCTCAGCCAAGCGATGCGAATGGGCTTCTTGCCAAAGTGTCCCATGTCCGCGTAGAGGGCTTCGCCTCCCGTCAACGCGAGGAAAACGGCTCCCAGCACCAGAAAACCGAGGAGCGGGTATGCGAAGACGAAGTCGACCGCATAGGCGGGCTGCAGCGCCGCCAGCACCGCAGGGTTCTTCGCAAGCTGCATCGCGCCGATGCCGCCGATGGCGAAAAACCAGATGACGGTGATCGGGCCGAAAAATGCGCCTACCTTCGAGGTGCCGTGACTTTGAATGAAAAACAGCCCGACGATGACGGCGAGCGCGATCGGAATCACGAACTTGGCGAACACTGGAGTCGCGACCTCCAACCCCTCCACCGCCGACAGCACCGTGATTGCAGGCGTGATCATGCTGTCGCCGTAGAACATCGCCGCGCCGAACATGCCGATGCCGATGATGGTCCACTTGAGGCGCGGGCGTCCCTTGGTCTCGCGCAGCGCGAGCGCCAGCAGGGCGAGGATGCCGCCCTCGCCGTTGTTGTCGGCGCGCATCATCACGAAGAGATACTTGATGGTGATGACCCACATCATCGACCAGACGATGAGCGAGAGGATGCCCATCACGTTGTCCGGAGTGAGCGGGATCCCGTATTCGGGCTTGAACGCGGTCTTGAGTGCGTAAAGCGGGCTCGTGCCGATGTCGCCGAAGACGACGCCGATGGCGCCGAGGACGAGAGCGGCGGTCGCCTTGCGGTGCTCGGGCGACGCGTGATGCGAGGCGGTGAGTTCGCTCATTTTTTTGATCCGCCGCGGACGCTTTCGCATCCGGGACAGGCTGGGCGCGGACTATATACTCGTTTGTTGCGCCGCACAATACGGGACGTAAGTGGCTGCTAACCCTGGCCCTGCGCACGGGCCTGACGGGGTCGTGCTATTCATCGACCCGGTCGGCAACCGCAAGTTCGCGCATTTCGTGCGCACGAACCCGCGACGCGCTCTAGGCTAGGCGGGCTCGGCCGTGCGCCGCGTGTTGGCGATCGAGCCGACCACGCTGAGCAGGAAGAGGACGAGCGCGCCGGCGACCACGTAGACCTGCGCCGCGCCGAGGAGCGTCGCAAGCCACGCCAGACCGGAGACGAACACGATCGAGCCGAGCAAGGAAAGGAGGAAAGTCATCTGGGGCGCCGCCATCGAAGTGTCTCGATTGGTCGCCGCCGCATGCCTCCGGGTTCCGCCGCGAACCACCATTCGTGATATCGGAATCGGCCTACACGGAACGAAAAGTCGTACCTGACACGACTTTCGGGGCGTGCCTACGGGATCTTCGAGAAATCGGGCCGGCGTTTCTCGAGGAAGGCGGCGAGTGCCTCGCGCGCGGCCGGCTCGCCGAGCATCTCGCGAAAGTGCCGCCCTTCGAGCTGCATCTGGTTGCGGACTGCCGCCGCGTGCGCGCCCTTCAGCAAGGCCTTGGTGGTACGGATCGATTTCGCGGGGAGCGCGGCGAGCCTGCGCGCGGCATCCCATGCCGTGTCGAGCGTTTGCGCCGCGGGCACCACGCGCGTCACCAGGCCTGCGGCAAGCGCCACGTCGGGACCGAAAGCCTCGCCCAGGAGGAGCAGCTCCGCGGCGCGGTGGTAGCCCGCCGAGAGCGGCAGCAGGTAGCTCGACGCGAACTCGGGCACCAGGCCCAGGCTCGTGAAGGGAAGCCGGAAGCGTGCGTTGTCGCCCGCGTAGACGAGGTCGCAATGGAGCAGGAGGGTGGTGCCGATGCCCACGGCGGGCCCGTTCACCGCGGCCACCACGGGCTTCTCGGCCTGGCTCGCGGCCTCGAGGAAGCGGAACACCGCGGTGTCCTCGTCCTGCGGCGGGCGCTTCATGAAGTCTTCGAGGTCGTTGCCCGCGGTGAACACGTCGCGCTTGCCGTGGAAG
>JBDTXQ010000009.1:0-17576 GCA_040006115.1 Usitatibacter sp. | reverse complement strand
CATCCCCGAGGCCGACAAGGTCCTCGGCCGCGATCCGATGTTCCAGCTGAACCAGTTGCTGCCGATTGCGCGCTTTACCGCCGATCCCACCGTGCTCGCGGTGCGCGCCGACGGCCCCTACAAATCGGTCGCGGAGCTGGTGGAAGCCGCGCGGAAATCCCCGGGCTCGATCCCCTACGGCTCATCGGGCAACTACGGGACGATGCACGTGCCGATGGAGATGTTCACGAGTGTCGCGGGAACCAAGATGCTGCACGTGCCGTTCACCGGCGCCGGCCTCGAGGTCGTGGCCCGCCTCGGCGGCCAGGTCGAGGCGCTCTCCACCGGGCCCTCGAGCGTGATCGGCCACGTGAAGGGCGGCAAGATCCGCGTGCTCGCCACGTGGGGCGAAGCGCGCCATCCCGCATTCCCCGACGTGCCGACGCTGAAGGAGCTGGGTTACGACGCGCAGTTCTCGCAGTGGACCGGCCTCTTCGTTCCCGCGGGCACGCCGGAGCCGGTGGTCGCGAAGCTGCGCGAGGCCGCGCGCCTCGCCGTCGGCGACCCCGCGTTCCAGTCCGCGCTCGCCAAGCTCGAGACGCCGATCCAGTACCTCGACCAGCCGCAGTTCCGCGCATTCTGGGACGCCGACGCGCGCAAGCTCGCCGGCGTCGTGAAGAAGATCGGCAAGGTCGAGTGATACGCGCGCTGGCGGTGGGTGCCGCGGGCGCGGCGCTCTTGTGCTCTTCGCTCCTCGGCATCGCGAAGGAGCCGCCGCCCAACAAGGCGCTGCACGCCCTCTTCGATCGCGAGTTCAAGCTCTCGGTCGCCGAGCACCCCGAGCAGGCCACGTACTACGGCCTTCCCGGCTACGACGATCGCCTGAGCGACTACTCGCCGCAGGCGATCGCACGGCGCAAGGCGCACGTGAAGGCGCTCGTCGCGGAGCTGAAGCGCTTCGACGCGAAATCGCTCTCCGCGCAGGATCGCATCTCGCGCGACCTGCTCCTCTACTCGCTCGACTTGAACGAGCAGGAGATCGCGTTCTATGGCGGCCTGCCCTTCGGCGCCGATGACGACGGCTTCATGCCGGTTTCGCCCATGCACGGGCCGCAGCAGAATTTCTCCTACCTCGTCCAGGCGACGCGCTTCGGCAACGCTCGCGACTACGACAATTACCTGAAGCGCCTCGCCGCGATTCCCACGCAGCTCGGCCAGCAGATGGCGATCATGCGCGCCGGGATCAAGTCGGGCTGGATGCCGCCGCGCGCGGCGATGCAGCGCGTCCCCGAGATGTTCGCGCCCTACGCCGGGGGCGACGTCACGAAGACGCCGCTGTGGCGCCCGTTCGCCGGGTTCCCCGCGGAGGTCGCCGCCGCGGACCGTGAGCGCATCGCGGGCGCGGCGCGCAAAATCCTCGAGGGCAAGGTCCATCCCGCTTTCGCCGAATTCAAGCGCTTCCTCGAAAGCGAGTACCTCCCCGCGGCCGCGAACGACCTCGCCGCGTCGAAGCTTCCCGCCGGCGCCGCGTTCTACGCGATGCGCGTGCGCGAGAACACCACGCTGCCCCTCGAGGCGCCTGCCATCCACGACATCGGCAAGCGCGAGGTGGCGCGCATCCGCGCCGCCATGGACGAGGTGATGGCGTCCACGGGCTTCAAGGGCACCTCCGCGGAATTCATCGCGTTCCTGCGCACCGACCCGCGCTTCTTCTTCAAGACGCCCGAGGAGCGGCTCGCCGCGTACCGCGACATCGGCAAGCGCGCCGACGCCGAGCTGCCGACGCTTTTCGCGGAGCTGCCGCGCCTTCCCTACGGCGTGCGCGCCATGGACGCCGCCGAGGGCGACAACGCGGACCACTATTCTCCCGGCGCGCTCGACGGCAGCCGCGCGGGATTCTTCGACGCCAACGTGAACAACCTCGGCAAGCGTCCCGCGCACGAGATGGAATCGACGCTCCTGCACGAAGCGGTGCCCGGCCATCACCTGCAGCTCTCCCGCGCGCAGGAACTGAAGGAGTTGCCGACCTTCCGTCGCGCCATCTGGTACGTGGCCTACGGCGAAGGCTGGGCGCTCTACGCGGAGAGCCTCGGCTACGAGATGGGCTTCTACAAGGATCCATACCAGCATTACGGCGCGCTGATGGGCGAGATGCTGCGCGCGTGCCGCCTCGTGGTGGACACCGGCATCCACGCGCTCGGCTGGACGCGCGCGCAGGCGATCGAATATCTCGCCGGCAATTCGGGCGTGCATCCGGACTTCGCCGCGGCCGAGGTCGACCGCTACATCGTCTGGCCCGGCCAGGCCCTCGGCTACAAGATTGGCGAGCTGAAGATCAAGGAGCTGCGCGCGAAGGCGAAGGCGGCGCTCGGTGAAAAATTCGACATCCGGCGCTTCCACAACGCGCTGCTCGACGACGGCGCGCTGCCACTTCCGGTTCTAGAGAAGCGAATCGACGAGTGGATCAGCGCCGAGCGAGCGCGCTCCAGGCGTCCATCTGCACCCGCGCGACCGGGCTGAACCCGCCGTTGCCGTCGGGCCTGAACACGCTCGCCTCGCCCTCCTTCACCTCGAACCAGTCCTTGCCGAACGCGTCGACCACGTTCGGCTTGTGAGTGACGATCAGGGTGTTGGTGCCCGGCGCGGGCGGCGTCGCCGCCATCGTGCGCAGCGCCGCGGCGCGCCGGTTGTTCTCGTTGGGCGAGACCACCTGGTTGCCCTCGGTCACGTCCCAGCTGGTCGACACCACGCCCACCTGCATGAGGCGCGCCGTTTCCTGGGCGCGCGCGAGCTTGCTGCTGACGACGAGGCCCACCGGCACCTTCATCGCGCGGAAGCTTTCGCCCACCGCTTTCGCGGCGGCGCGGCCCTTGTCGTTCAGGTGGCGCTGCCTGGCCTCGTTACCGGGCTGCTCGACGTTGAGCGGATCGGTGTCTGCCTGGTCGGCATGGGTGGCGCCGTGGCGCATGACGATCACGTAGCCGCCGGCCCGGAGCGCCTCGACGAGCGGCCCGTCGGAAAGGGGTTGGGCCGTGGCACTCACGGTGAAGACAAGCCACAAGGCAAGCAATGCGCAGCGCGGCGTTTTCATGATTTCCCCCTTTGCGGCATAGTATTCCTCTCCCGAAAACCCCGCAGGAGAATCCCCTTGTACAACAAGCACCTCGCCACGCTGGCGTGCGCCCTCGGCATGATCGGCACGGCCGCCACCGCGCAGGACTTTTCGAAGGTCGAGATCAAGACGACCCGGCTCGGCGAAACCACTTACATGATGGAAGGCGCTGGCGGCAACCTCGGGCTTTCCGTCGGCGACGACGCCGTCTTCCTCGTGGACGACCAGTTCGCGCCGCTTTCGGAGAGGATCTCCGCGGCGATCGCGAAGATCACGGCGAAGCCGGTGAAGTTCCTCCTCAACACGCACTGGCACTACGACCACACCGGCGGCAACGAGAACTTCGGCAAGGCGGGCTCGATCATCGTCGCGCACGAGAACGTGAGGAAGCGCATGAGCTCCGAGCAGTTCATCGAATTCATGCGCACCACCGTGCCGGCCTCGCCCGCCGCGGCGCTGCCGATGGTCACCTTCGCGAGCTCGGTCACCTTCCACGTGAACGGCGAGGAGGTTCGCGCCGTTCACGTGCCGCGCGCGCACACCGACGGCGACGCGATCGTGCACTTCGCGAGGAGCGACGTGATCCACATGGGCGACACGTACTTCAACGGCATGTACCCCTTCATCGACACCTCGAGTGGCGGCACCATCGACGGCGTGGTCGCCGCGTGCGATCGCGCGCTCGCCATCGCCGGGGACGCGACCCGGATCATCCCGGGGCACGGGCCGCTCTCCAACAAGGCGGAGCTGCGGATCTACCGCGACATGCTCGCCACCGTCGCGGCGCGCATCAAGAAAATGATCGCGGACGGCCGCAAGCTCGAGGAGATCACCGCCTCCGACGCGACCGCGGACTTCGACGAGAAGTGGGGAAAGGGCTTCATCAAGGCGGACAAGTTCCGCGAGATGGTCGCCATGAATATCCTCAAGAACCGCTAGCTGCTACGCTAGCCGCATGGTCGATCTCCGAACGCTGCTCCTCCTCCTCGCGGTCGCCGACCTGATGGTCGCGGTCGTGCTGTGGATGGGCGCGGGCCGGCGCCCGCGCCAGGGCATGGGCGCGTGGATCGCCTCCCTTTTCGCGCGCTGCGCGGCGGTCGTCGTCCTCGGGCTGGGTATCGCGCCGCAGTCCGGCGCCTTTGCCCTGGCCGCCGCCCTGCTCGCGCTCTCCATTACGCTCCAGGGCGCCGCCCTCCTCGCCTTCGACGGGCGTCAATTCCCGGCGTGGGTGCACACCGCGGTGATGACCGGCGCCGCAGTCCCGTTCGCGCTACTCGGTGGGGACGCGGCGGGCGCCGTTCTCTTCGGCGGAATGGTGTTCGGCACGCTGCTGGTGGTGCTAGCGGCGATCGCGTTGCAGATCAATCCCGTGGCGCGCGGGGGCACGCGCACCCGCGGCATCCTCATCGCGAGCTTCGGCGTCGGGGCCGTCGCCTTCTACGTGCGCGGGGTCGCGGTGACGTTGGTGGCAGACCCCATGCACGCCTTCGTATCGCCCGGCGGGTTCCAGTCGGTTCTCTTCATCGCGGCCGCCGCGGCCGCCATCGTTTCGAGCTTCGCGTTCCTCCTGATGCACAAGGAGCGCGCCGAGGGCGAAGCGGTGCGCATGGCCACGATGGATCCGCTCACCGGCGCCTACAACCGGCGCACCTTCCACGACATCGCCGAGCGCGAGCTCTCGCGCATCCGCCGCGCCGGCCAGCCGCTCTCGATCATCATCATCGACATCGACCATTTCCGGCTGGTGAATGAACGGCATGGCAACCACGTGGGCGACGAGGTGCTGCAGAAGATCGCCGACATCGTGCGCTCGGCGCTGCGCCAGGAAGACATGCTGGTGCGCTACGGCGGGGAGGAATTCCTGGTGCTGCTCCCCGACGTGCCCGGCCCCGGCGCGGTTGTCGTGGCGGGCCGCATCCGCAAGGCGGTCGAGGCCGAGCCGCTCTCGGTGGGCGGCCTGCAGCTCCCCTTCACCGTGAGCGTGGGCGTCTCTGCCCGCCTCGACGAGGGCCCCGAGAGCATCGAGAGCCTGCTCGCGCGCGCCGACCAGGCCCTATCGCTCGCCAAGCAGCGCGGGCGCAACCGGGTGGTCGCGCTTTCCCTGGGACGCTCGATCGCCGCATAACGACGTTCCGCATCTCCTGCGTCTTGCCTCACGCCCAATGCACCTACTCTATTTCGCCGATCCCCTCTGCTCGTGGTGCTACGGCTTCGGCCCCGAGCTCACCAAGCTCCTCGAGCGCCATCCCGGAATGCGCCTCGAGCTCGTCATGGGCGGGCTGCGGCCCTACAACACTCAGGCCACCACGGCGGAGTTCAAGGCGATGCTGCGCGAGCACTGGCACCATGTCGCCACGGCGAGCGGGCTGCCGTTCTCCGAGTCGGCGCTCGATCGCGAAGGCTTCGTCTACGACACCGAACCGTCGTGCCGCGCGGTGGTCACGGCGCGCGACCTGGACCTCGACAAGGCGTACCCGTACCTGAAGGCGATCCAGCGCGCCTTCTACCGCGACGGCCGCGACGCGACGAGCGGCGACGTGCTCGCCGACATCGCGGCCGAGTCGGGCTACGAGCGCGACACATTCCGCATGCACCTCGACTCCGAGCTCATGCGCGAAGAGGTGAAGACCGACTTCACCACCACCAAGACGCTCGGGGTGAGCGGCTTCCCGACGCTCGGCGTGGGCTACGGGCAGCAGCTCTTCCTGGTGACCTCGGGCTATGTCACCGACGACGTCCTCGACTACCGCCTCGCCGAGATCGACAAGCGCGTGAGCGACAAGGGCTTGCGAGGGGACGCGGCCGGGTGATCGGCGCCTGGCGGCTCATCGCGGCGCCCCTGTTGCTCGCCGGCGCGGCGCTCGCCGCGGCGCCGCTCTCGCCGCGCGAACAGGCGGAGGACTTCGACGCGATGTGGTGCGCGCTCGACGCGGGCTATGCGTACTTCGATTCGCGGCACGCCTCGTGGAAACGCGCTCGCGAGGCGTGGCGCCCGCGAGCCGCGCGCGCCGCGACACGCGCCGATTTCGTCGCCGCGCTGGAAGGCGCGCTCGAGCAGCTGCGCGACGATAGCGTGAGCCTTTCCGAGCGCTCCGCGCTCGCGCGCCGCGTGCCCTACGAGAGCGACGTCTGGGCGAGCTGGCAGAAGGGCCGTGCCGTCGTCGAGAGCGTGCGCACCTTCAGCGATGCAGACGTCGCCGGCTTGCGCCCCGGGCACGTCGTGGCGCGCGTGAATGGCGTCCCCGTCGCGCGCGCCGTGCGCGAGCGCCTCGGTCCCGCGCCCGCCGACGCAGCCGCGCTCGATTGGGGATTGCGCCAGGTTCTCGCCGGGCCGCGTCGCGGCACGCAGCGCCTCGAGGTGCGCGACGGCCGCGAAACTGCGACGCTCGCGATCGAGCGCACGGCGCTCACGCGCGGCAACGGCCCCGCGGTGATCGCCCGGCGCATGGGCGACGAGCGCGGCACCGGTTACCTGCGCGTGCGCGTTGGCTCGGGCGATCCGGGCGTGGCCGACCAGCTCGTCGGCGCGCTCGACCACGTGAAAGACACGCGCGCCCTCATCGTCGATCTCCGCGAGTCGCTGGGTCCCGGCTCGAGGGCCGAGACCGCCGCGATCCTCGATCGCTTCGGCGCGGCGCAGCACGCGGCGCCCGTCGTAATCCTGGTGGATCGCTGGACCGCGGGGGAGGGCGAGGCCCTGGCCGGGGCGCTCAAGGCCGCGTTGCTCGCGAGGATCGTGGGCACGCCGACGGCGGGGATGCGCGGCGAGCTGCGCGAGGCGACGCTTCCGCGCAGCGGCATCGTGCTCACCTTCCCCGAGAAGAAAACTTTTCTCGCGGGCGGGGCCGCACGAGAGTCGTTGCTTCCTGACGTGCCGGTAGACCTTGCCGCGCCCCTGGGCGGGCCCGGCGATCCCATCCTCTACCGGGCGCTCAAGCTCCTCGAGCCTTGCCCTGGATCCGCTTGTCGAAGCGCTCCAGGTTCACCACCACCCGCTCGTGGGTCCCTTCGCCGATGACCTCCTGCTCGTCCTCGGCTGTCACGCGCAGGTAGAGGGTCCGGCCCTCGACGCGGACCACCTCCGCGGTCGCCCTGACGCGCATGCCCACGGGAGTGGCTGCCACGTGCGTGATGTCGAGGTGGGTGCCGAGGCTCTGGTGCTCTTCCGGTAACGATTGCTCGACGGCGGCGAGCGCCGCCGACTCGATCAGCTGGATCATCACGGGCGTGGCGAGCACGCGGATGCGCCCGCTGCCGATGCGCGGCGCCGTGTGCTGCTCGCCCACCACCATCTCGGCGACGCCTTTTAGTCCTACGGGGAGGTTCAGAACGAGGGGCATGGTCGGGCCGATCGGCGGTTGGATTGTTCCAATTATCGATCAGGTAGGAAATATCCTGCTGAAACTTCCGGGGACCGCTGACCCCATTACAAGCCGCGCTGCCCGAACGCAGGGGGAAATCGCCCATCTACCCATGGGAGAGGGGGATTTTCCGATGATCGATGCAACGCTGTCGTCTTTCGAGCTGGATGTGATCGAGGCCTCCATGGAGGTCCCGGTGATCGTTGACTTCTGGGCGCCTTGGTGCGGCCCGTGCAAGCAGCTTGGCCCCCTCCTCGAGAAGCTCGAGCGCGAGTATGGCGGGCGATTCAAGCTCGTCAACGTGAATTCCGACACCAATCCGGAGCTGGTCGTCTCGTTCAACCTGAAGTCCATTCCCTACGCGGTGGCCTTCGTGGACGGTAACGCCGTGGCGCAGTTCATGGGCGCGCAGCCCGAATCGTTCGTGCGCGCCTTCCTCGACCGCCTCGTTCCCAACCCTGCGGAGATCGAGCATCGCTCGGCGCGTGAAGCCCTCGCCCGCGGCCAGCCCGGCATCGCCATGGACTATCTCAGGAACGCCATCGCCCTGGATCCGTCGCACGCCGCGGCGCGCCTCGACATGGTGGCGATCCTCCTTGACCGCCTCGAAGTCGATCGCGCGCGCATGCACTTCAACACGCTGAACAGCAACGCGCGGCAGCAATCGACCTACGCGCACGTGCTGGCGCGACTCCAGGCCGCCGAGGTCGCCAAGGGCCTGCCGCCCATCGACCTGCTCGCGCGGCGCATCCACACGGACCCGAACGACCTTGCGGCGCGCCTCGAGCTCGCCGACCTCCTCATCTCGCGGCGCGACTTCGGCCCCGCCATGCACCACCTCCTCGCCATCGTGAAACGCGACCGCACCTTCCGCAACGACATCGCGCGAGTGAAGATACTCAACGTCTTCGAGATGGTCGCCGACCAGCCCGAGCTCATCACCGAGTACCGCAGCCGCCTCTCCACCCTGCTTTTCTGACCCCACCGGGACCCAAAACCGAAACCGGGACCCGGTTTTTTGGGCGCCCGTATCATCCGGGCATGGTCACCGTCCCCACCGCGCGCCTCGAGCGAACCGCCGACGGCACGCCCTTCTCCCCGCACTTCCAGGACGTCTACCACTCGTCGCAAGGCGGCGTCGCGCAGGCGCGCCACGTGTTCCTGGGCGGCAACGCGCTGCCGGACGGCTGGGCGTCGCGCGATCGCTACGTCATCCTCGAGACCGGATTCGGCCTCGGCGTGAATTTCCTCGTGGCGTGGGACGCGTGGCGCAAGGACCGGCATCGCCCCGCGCGGCTGCACTTCATTTCGGTGGAGAGCGAGCCTTTCACGCGCGAGGACCTCGCCGCGGCCCTGGCACCTTTCGCGGAACTCGAAGACCTCGCCCGCGCGCTCGTGTCCGTCTGGCCGCCGCAGCTCGCGGGCTTCCACCGCCTGCATTTCGACGGCGGCAACGTGATCCTCACGCTCCTACTCGGCGACGCCCGCGGGACTCTGCCCCAGCTCGTGGCGCGCGTCGATGCGTTCTTCCTCGACGGGTTCTCGCCCGCCAAGAATCCCGGGGTGTGGTCGGCGGAAGTCGTGCGCGAGCTCGCGCGCCTCGCCGCCCCCGGCGCGACGCTCGCTACCTGGACCGTCGCGGGCGGCGTGCGCGCGGCGCTCGTCGACGCGGGCTTCAGGGTCGAGAAGCGCTCGGGCTTCGGCGCCAAGCGCGAGATGCTCGCGGGCGAGCTCGCGGCGCGAGGCGCCAGCGCCGGGGATAAACGCGAGCGCCGTGCGGTCATCGTCGGCGCGGGGCTCGCCGGAACGCTCGCGGCGGAGCGTCTTGCCTCGCGCGGATGGAACGTCGACCTCGTCGACGCGCGCGCCGAGCGCAGCACTTCCGCCGTGGGCCTGGTGCGTCCCATCGCCAACCTGCGCGACGCGGTCAACGCCCAGGTCTCCCGCAGCGCCTTCCTATACGCCCTGCAGCACTACCGCGCGCTACAACACGATGGCTTCCATCTCGTCTGGGGCCGCTCCGGCGTCCTGCAGCTCGCCGCGGACGAAGAGGAGGCGTCACGCTTCGCGGCAATCGTGAACTCCCACAGTTACCCCGCGTCGTTCCTCGAGTACGTGGACGCCGCCCGCGCGGCCACGCTCGCCGGATGCCCGGTGCGCGGTCCGGGTTGGTGGTTTCCCGAGGGCGCGTGGGTCTCGCCGGAAAGCCTCGCCATTGCGAGCCTCGCCCGAGCCGGCGAGCGCGTGAAGCTCCGCATGGGCCTCCAGGTCGCGCGCATCGAGCGCGAGGGTGCCGCATGGCGCGCCCTCGACTCCGGCGACCGCGTCATCGCCGAGGCGCCTGTCCTCGTCCTCGCCAACGCGTCCGATGCGAAGCGCCTCCTGCCCGAGGCGCGGCTTTCCCTGAGCGCGGTTCGTGGGCAGGTGACGTATCTCCCGCCCTCGCCGAAGCGCACGCTCGAGCGGATCGTGAGCGGCAGCGGCTACGTGGCGCCCGTGCCTGAGGGCGGCCACTGCGTGGGCGCAAGCTACCACCACGACGACTTCGACACCGCCGTGCGCGCCGCCGACCATCGCGAGAACCTGCAGCGCGCGGAAACGATGCTGCCCGGATTCACCGCGAGCGTGCATCCCATGGAGCTCACCGGGTGGACGGGCTTTCGCACCACGGTGCCCGACCGCCTGCCGATCTTCGGCGCGACCGCGATCGAGGGCGTGCACGCCGCGACGGGACTCGGCTCGCGCGGGCTCCTGTGGGCGCCCCTGGGCGCGGAGCTCCTCGCCTGCCAGCTCGAGGGCGAGCCCCTGCCGCTCGCTCGCGATATGGCGGGCGCGATCTCCCCGAAGCGCTTCCTCTCGTGACGATGCGCCCCGACTGACCTCCCTCGCACTCTTCGAGGGGTTGGTGCATAAACCGGGGTTTTGGGGTTTGGCGAATCCAGCTTGGCGGGTGGGTCGTAGGGTTCTTCACACCCTTCGATTCGGTGTCCCTCGCGGGCGCCCCACCCCATGCAATATCCCGCCGCAGTGCAGGTCCCCAAGCGCAACCTCGAGCAGCGCGCCATCGGCTGGGTCGAGCAGGGCCTGGTGCCCGATGCCGTGATCCGTCGCGGCATCCGCCGCCTCTGCGAAACGCGGTTGCGCGAGATCGAGGCGGGCGACTGCGAGGCGGCGGCTGAGCGCGTCGAGTCGTTTGTAGGCCAGATGGATGCAGCGCCGACCGCGCCCGTGCCCCACCTCGCCAACGAACAGCATTACGAGGTGCCCGCGGAATTCTTCGGCCTCGCGCTCGGGCGCCACCTCAAGTACAGCAGCGCGTGGTGGCCGGAGGGCATCCGGTGCCTCGATGACGCCGAGGCCGCCGCGCTCGCCGGGACGTGCCAGCGCGCCGGCATCGCCGACGGGCAGGACATCCTCGAGCTCGGCTGCGGCTGGGGCTCGCTGACACTCTGGATGGCGCGGCGCTATCCGGGGAGCCGCATCGTCGGCGTCTCGAACTCGCACTCGCAACGCGAAGCCATCCTCGAGCAGGCGCGCCGCCACGGCCTCGCCAACGTCGAAATCATCACCGCCGACATGAACGAGTTCGCCACCGCGCGGCGTTTCGACCGCGTGGTCTCGGTGGAGATGTTCGAGCACATGCGCAACTGGCGCGCGCTCTTCGCGCGCGTGAACGGCTGGCTGCGGCCCGGCGGGCGCTTCTTCATGCACGTGTTCGTCCATCGCTCGACTCCCTACGCCTTCGTCGACGGCGGCCCGCTCGACTGGATGGGCCGGCACTTCTTCTCCGGCGGCATGATGCCGAGCGACGAGCTCGCGCTGCGCTTCCAGGACGACCTGCGCTTCCTGCGCCGCTGGCGCTGGGACGGCACTCACTACGAGCGCACCGCCAACGCCTGGCTCGTGAACCTCGACGTCCACGCCGACCACGCCCTGCCGGTGCTCGAATCGGTCTATGGCCCCGGCGCCGCGCGCCAATGGCTGCAGCGCTGGCGCATCTTCTTCATGGCGTGCGCCGAGCTCTTCGGCTACCGCGACGGGCAGGAATGGTGGGTGAGCCACTACCTGTTCGAACGCCCCTTTCACGGCCCTGCCGCCGACCCGCCGCGCGCGCCATGAGCTTTATCCTGAACATCGCCGCCTTCCAGGCGGGGTGGTGGGCGTGTGTGCTCGGCGCAGCCCACGGCTATCCAAATGCGGGAGCGAGCGTCGCGATCGCGATCGTGGCGGCGAACATCGCCATCGCGCCCCAGCCACGCCGCGAGCTCGCCCTGGCGTCTGTCGCCGTGCTCGCGGGCGCGCTCTTCGAAAACGCCCTCGCCGGCTCCGGCTGGATTCGCTACGACGGTTCCGGGGTCGCGATCGGCATGGCTCCGGTATGGATCGTGGCAATGTGGCCGCTCTTCGCGACCACGCTCAACGTCTCGATGCGGTCACTGAAGTCACGACCGTGGCTCGCCGCCGCGGTCGGCCTTGCGGGTGGGCCCCTCGCCTACTACGGCGGCGCGAAGCTCGGCGCGCTTTACTTCGACGCTCCATCGGCGGCGCTCGCCGCGATCGCCATCGGATGGGGCATCCTCACGCCGGCGCTGCTCGCCTCGGCGCGCCGCTTCGACGGCTACGCGCGGCCATGAGCGTCTCCCTCCTCTGGCTCTGGGGCCTGCCCGCGATGCTCGCGCTCGCGATCCCCGCATGGGGCATCGCCACGCTGCGCCGCAACGCGGGCCTCGTCGACATCTTCTGGTCGCTCTTCTTCGTCGCCGGCACGATCGTGTACGCGGCGCTCGCGGGCGAGCGTTCGCCCCTCGCCCTTCTCGTGATGGCCATCGTCGCCGCGTGGTCATTGCGCCTCGCCGGCCACCTCGCCATCAGGAACTGGAACGCCCCCGAGGACCACCGCTACCGTGAGATTCGCGCGCGCAACGAGCCGGGCTTCGCGTGGAAGAGCCTTTACCTGGTGTTCGGACTGCAAGCGGTCCTCGCGTGGATCATCTCGGCGCCGCTCGCCGTCGCGGTGTCGTCGACCGCGTCGCTCTCGCCGCTCGCCCTCGCCGGCGCCGCGCTCGCGGTCGGCGGCATCGTGTTCGAGGGCATCGCGGATGCACAGCTCGTACGCTTCAAGGCCGACGCCGGCAACGCGAGCGCGGTGATGGACCGCGGCCTGTGGCGCTACACGCGGCACCCGAATTATTTTGGCGAGTTCTGCGTGTGGTGGGGGTTCTACGCCGCGGCCCTGGCGGCGGGCGGATGGTGGACGATCTTCTCGCCGCTCGCCATGACGCTCCTGCTGCTGCGCGTTTCGGGCGTGGCCCTCCTCGAGCGCGACATCGGCGAGCGACGCCCCGGCTATCGGGAATACGTCGCGCGCACCAACGCCTTCTTCCCCGGCCCGAGGCGCGGCGCATGAGCGGCGCCAAGCCCCCCGGCGGCATTCGCATCGCGGTGCGCCGCTGGATCGACAACGGCGCGACGGGCCCCGAGGTCGCGGCGCAGGACGCACGGCGCGTCGATTGGTCGCGAGTGCTCCCTTTCATCGCCCTGCATGCGGGCTGCCTCGCCGTGTTCCAGGTGGGCGTGAGCGCTCTTGCCCTCGCCGTCGCGGCCGCGCTCTTCGCCTTGCGCATGTTCGCGGTGACGGCCTTCTACCATCGCTACTTCTCGCACCGCGCGTTTCGTACGTCGCGCGTCGCGCAATTCGCCTTCGCGGTGCTGGGCGCATCCGCGGTGCAGCGGGGGCCGCTCTGGTGGGCGTCGCACCATCGCCATCACCACGCGCACTCCGACAAGCCCACCGACAACCATTCGGCCGCGCGCCACGGCTTCCTGTGGAGCCACGTGGGCTGGTTCCTCTCGCGCGCCAACTTCGCGACGCTGCACGCGCGAGTAAGCGACCTCGCGCGCTACCCGGAGCTGCGCCTCCTCGACCGCTTCGACATCGCCGTGCCCGCGCTGCTTGGCCTCTCCCTTTACCTCATTGGCGGCGCGCAGCTCTTCGTGTGGGGCTTTTGCGTGTCGACGGTGGCGCTGCACCACGCGACCTTCACCATCAACTCGCTCGCCCACCGCTTCGGCTCGCGCCGCTATCCGACGCGCGACGACTCGCGCAACAATCCGTGGCTCGCGCTCCTCACCTTCGGCGAAGGCTGGCACAACAACCACCACCACTTCCCGAGCGCCGCCCGCCAGGGCTTCTACTGGTGGGAGGTCGACATGAGCTACTACGGCCTGCGCGCCCTCGCCGCGCTGGGGATCATCTGGGACCTGCGATCGGTCCCCGCCGAGGTGCGCGACTCGCGCGCGCCGCGCAGCGCTCCGCGCTCGACATGAAGGTCGCGATCGTGGGTACCGGGATCGCGGGCAACGTCGCGGCGTTGCGCCTGCACCGCGACCACGACATCACGGTGTACGAGGCGGCGGGCCACATCGGCGGCCACACCCACACGCACTCGGTCGAGCAGGCGGGGCGGCGCTACCAGGTCGACACCGGCTTCATCGTGTTCAACGACCGCACCTATCCGCGCTTCGTGGCGCTCCTCGAGGAGCTCGGCGTCGAATGGCAGGAGAGCAGCATGAGCTTCTCGGTGCGCGACGAGGCGAGCGGGCTCGAGTACAACGGAACCACGCTCGACACCCTGTTCGCGCAGCGGCGCAACCTGCTGCGCCCGTCGTTCCTGCGCATGGTGCGCGACATCCTGCGCTTCAACCGCGAGGCGCCCGCGATCCTCGAGAGCCCCGGCGACGAGACCTTGGGCGAACTCCTCGAGCGCGGCCGCTACGGGCGCCCCTTCATCGACCATTACATCGTGCCCATGGGTGCGGCGATCTGGTCCACCGATCCCGCGTCGATGTTGGGCTTTCCCGCGCGCTTCTTCGTGCGCTTCTTCCACCATCACGGGATGCTGTCGGTGAACGACCGTCCCACGTGGCGCACCGTGCGCGGCGGCTCGGCGCGCTACGTGGAGAAGCTGGTCGCCCCGTTTCGCGCCCGCATCCGGCTCGCCACGCCGGTCGACTCGATCCATCGCCTGCCCGGGAGCGTGGTCGTGAAGCCGCGCGGGCACGAGGCGGTGCGCTACGACGCGGTGTTCCTCGCGTGCCACAGCGACGAGGCGCTCGCGATGCTCGCCGATCCGGCCGCCGCGGAGCGCGAGGTGCTTGGCGCCATTCCCTACCAGCAGAACGAGGCGGTGCTGCACACCGATGCGCGCCTCATGCCGCGCGCACGCCGCGCCCGGGCTGCGTGGAACTACCACCGCCCCGCGGGCGCATCCGGCCGCGTGGCGCTCACCTACGACATGAACATCCTGCAGCGCCTCGACGCGCCCGAGCCCTTCCTCGTGACGCTCAACCGCACCGAGGCGATCGATCCCGCGCGCGTGGTGAAGCGCATCGCCTACCGCCACCCGCTCTACACGCCCGCGGGAGTCGCCGCGCAGGGCCGCCATCGCGAGGTGAACGGGCCGCTTCGCACCTACTACTGCGGCGCGTACTGGCGCAACGGATTCCACGAGGACGGCGTGGCGAGCGCCCTCGACGCGCTCGCCCATTTCACCGAAGACCATGCAGAGCGCCCTGTATACCGGCTGGCTTAGGCATCGCCGCCACGCCCCGAAGGCGCACGCGTTCGAATACGCGCTCTTCATGGCGTGGATCGACCTGGCTGAGCTCGACACCGTGTTTCGCGGGCGCTGGCTCTGGTCCGTGAAGCGCCCGGCACTGGCGTGGTTCAAGCGCGCCGACTACCTGGGCGACCCGCGCCAGCCGCTCGACGCGGCGGTGCGCGACCTCGTGGAGCGCGAGACGGGTGCGCGCCCGCGCGGGCCGGTGAGGCTCCTCACCCACCTGCGCTACTTCGGCTACTCGTTCAACCCGGTGAGCTTCTACTACTGCTACGACGAGGCGGGAACGCGCGTCGATGCGATCGTCGCCGAGATCACCAACACGCCGTGGAAGGAGCGCCACGCCTACGTGCTGCCGGCTCGCGACAGCGTGAGCCGCGGGCCCGGCCAGCGCTTCCGCTTTGGCAAGCGCTTCCACGTCTCGCCCTTCATGCCGATGGCGATGGACTACGACTGGCGCTTCGGGCCGCCCGGCGACACGCTCGCCGTGCACATGGAGAATCGCAGCGCCGGCGCCGCGGTGTTCGACGCCACGCTCTGCCTCCAACGCCGCGAGATGTCGGGGGCGGTCCTCGCGCTCGCGCTGCTGCGCTTTCCGTTCGCGACGCTACGCATCATCACCGCGATTCACTGGCAGGCCCTGCGCCTGTGGATGAAGCGCGTCCCCATTCACGACCATCCGGCCCAACGCGCCGAGAAGAAGCTCTCATGACCGACACCACTCTCGTCGAGCTGTCCCGCAATCCGCGCAGCCGCTCTTCCCTCGGCGCGCTGGCTCGCGGCGCCGTGCTGCAGCGCCTCGCCACGCTTCGCGATGGGCGGATTCGCCTTCGCGAGGGCGGCGAGGTCTTCGAGTTTGGGCCTGCCGGCCGCGCGCCCGACGCCACCATCACGGTGCTCGATCCGGCGTTCTACGCCGACATCGCGTTCGGCGGCTCGGTCGGCGCGGGCGAGTCGTGCATGCTCGGGCATTTCCAGGTGGACAACCTCACCGCGCTGATGCGCCTCATGCTTCGCAATCGAGAAGCGCTCGACGCGCTCGAGGGCGGGGCCGCGCGCTTCGCCGCGCCGCTGCGCCGCATGGCGCACTGGATGCATCGCAACACGCGCGGCGGGAGCCGGCGCAACATCGCCGCGCACTACGACCTCGGCAACGACTTCTTCGAGCTCTTCCTCGACGAGACGATGATGTACTCGTGCGCCCTCTTCTCGCGCCCGGACATGACGCTCGCCGAGGCGTCGGCGGCGAAGCTCGAGGCGATCTGCTCGCGTCTCGAGCTCGGCCCCGGGGATCACGTGCTCGAGATCGGCACCGGCTGGGGCGGCTTCGCGATGCACGCGGCCGCTCGCCACGGCTGTCGCGTCACGACGACGACCATCTCGCCCAGCCAGTTCGAGCTCGCGCGCGAGCGCATCCGCGCGGCCGGCCTCGAGGACCGCGTCACCGTGTTGCTGGAGGACTACCGCGACCTGCGCGGCACTTACGACAAGCTCGTGTCGATCGAGATGATCGAGGCAATCGGGCACCAGTACTACGGAGAGTTCTTCCGGCGCTGCGCGCAGCGCCTCGCGCCGGGCGGGCGCATGCTGCTGCAATCCATCACCATCGCCGACCGGCGCTACGCCGCCGCGCGCGACGACGTCGACTTCATCAAGCGCTACATCTTTCCCGGCTGCTGCATCCCGTCGGTCACCGCGCTCGCCCAGGCGATGACGGCGTCGAGCGGCCTGCGCATCGTCCACCTCGACGATATCGGCCCGCATTACGCGACGACGCTCGCGCTCTGGCGCGAAAACATGTTTGCGAACATCGAGCGCGTGCGCGCCCTGGGCTATCCCGAGACCTTCATCCGCATGTGGGAGTTCTACCTCTGCTATTGCGAGGCGGGCTTTGCCGAGCGCGCGCTCGGCGACGTGCAGATGCTCCTCGCGCTCGAGGACTGAGCTCAAACCGGGTTTTCGAGGGTTGAAAAGGGGCGGGCTCGCCCTCAGGTCGTGTGCATAACCCGGTAGAATCGGGGGGGTGCTGGGCGAGTTATCCACAGCGCCACAACTCCAAGAAGTAATCCCCCCGGGATGGAACCGGAGGTGCCTAGAATGGGCGCCTCTCCCCCTATTTTTCGCGCCCGCAGCACGGGACGCACCACCGTCGAGATTCCATGAACGACCTGTCCGCGGGACACGCCGCCGATTCGCCTTCGCTGAACGACGACTCACCGCGCGACACCATCCGCATCCGCGGCGCGCGCCAGAACAACCTCAAGAACGTCAGTATCGACATTCCGCTTGGCGAGCTGGTGGTCGTGACCGGCCCCTCGGGCTCGGGCAAGTCGTCGCTCGTGTTCGACACGCTCTACGCCGAGGGGCAGCGCCGCTACGTGGAGACGTTCTCGCCGTACGCGCGCCAGTTCCTCGACCGCATGGACAAGCCACAGGTCGACGCCATCGAAGGCATCCCGCCGGCCATCGCCATCGACCAGACGAACCCGGTGCGCACCTCGCGCT
>JBDTXQ010000008.1:0-19531 GCA_040006115.1 Usitatibacter sp. | reverse complement strand
CGGGCATGGGGATGGTGCACCTGAGGCACAGGTCCCCGGCGGTCTTCCTGAATCCGTCGGCCAGGAGATCGCGCAGCTGCGCGGGGGAAACCTTCTTTCGCGTCATTCGTGGCTCTCCGGCTTCAATCCTTGAGGTACGGATCACGATCCGCTACGCAGCGGCAATCGCCGGGCGAACGGTCCCTGCTTGCGTCTCCCGCTCGAACGCGTGCGCCATCTGGAGCACGCCGAAATCGTCGCGATATCGCCCAACGATCTGCAGGCCCACCGGCAGCGCCGGCGCGTCGGAGGTAAACCCCGCCGGCACCGAGATCGCGGGGTGGCTCGTCACGGTGATGTAGTAGGCGGTCTTCATCCAGTCGATGTAGTTCGCGAGCTTCACGCCGTCGATGGTGTCGACGTACGGCTGTGAGACGGGGAACGGCGGCACCTGGTTCACCGGAAGCATGAGGAATTCGTGGCGCTCCATGAACACGCGCATGCGCTCGTAGAGCGTCGAGCGCAACGCGATCGCCGCGCCGATGCGCGCCGGATCGAGCTTCAACCCCTCCTCGATGTTCCAGATCACCGTCTCCTTGATCTTGTCGCGGTGCTTCGCCAGCAGCCCCGCGTAACGCTGCGCGAAGCTCAACGCCCGCAACACGTGGAACACCTCGTCGGCGCCGCTGAGGTCGGGCTCGGCCTCCTCCACGCGGCATCCGAGGGACTCGAGCACCGCGCGCTGCTTGTCGAGCACGGCGGTGACGCGCTTGTCCACGGGCAAGCCCCCCAGGTTCCTCGACCAGGCGACGCGCACCTTGCGAAAGTCGCGCGAGAGCGGGCGCGCGAACCGGGCGCCTGGCTCCGTGATGGAGATCGGCGAGCGCAGGTCCGGGCCCGCCATCGCGGCGAGCAGGAACCCCGCGTCTTCGACCGAGCGTGCGATGGGCCCGATCACCGAGAGCGTGCCCCACACATCGTTGGCGGGGTAGTAAGGCGTGCGTCCCGGCGTGGGACGAAAGCCCACCACGTTGCAGAAATTGCCCGGGTTGCGCAGGCTCCCGCCGAGGTCCGAGCCATCGGCGAAGGGCAGCATGCCGCACGCGACCGCCACCGCCGCGCCGCCCGAGGAACCGCCGCAGGTCTTGTCGAGGTCGTAGGGATTCAGCGTCGCGCCGAACACCTTGTTGAACGTCTGGCTGCCCGCGGCGAACTCGGGCGCGTTGGTCTTGCCGAGCGTGATCGCGCCCGCGGCCTTGAGGCGCTGCACCAGCAAGTGGTCTGCGCCGGGAATGTTGTCCGCATAGATCGGCGAGCCGAACGTGGTGCGGATTCCCTGCGTGACGATGGTTTCCTTGTAGGCGATCGGGAGCCCGGCGAGCGGGCCGGAATCGTCGGTGCGCGGACGCGCGCGCTTGGCGTCGAGCTTCCTCGCCTCCTTCAGCGCCGCCTCCGGGAGGAAAGTCACGATCGCGTTCACCTTCGGATTCACGCGCTCGACCTGCGCGATGTACGCGCGCATCACCTCGACCGCGGAGATCTTCTTCGCGCGCATGAGGCGCGCAAGCTTCTTTGCCGATTGGAAGATCATGGTGGCCATCCTAGCACCGGCAATCAAGGCGCCGTATGGAACGCAGATGATCTGCGCCAAGGGGCGCAACCGGTTTACACTCTCAGGCCGCAGTTTCTCCATACCCGGTCCGGAGCTTCCGAATGAGCGAATCCTATCGAGCGCACGGCGACGTGGCCGTCCTCACCCTCGACAATCCGCCGGTGAACGGCCTCGGCCACGAGCTGCGCGGCGCGCTCGTGCAGGGCATCGACCGCGCGAACGCCGACCCCGCCATAAATGCCATCGTCATCACCGGCGCGGGCGATGTGTTTTCCGGCGGCGCGGACATCAAGGAATTCAACACGCCGAAGGCGCTCGCCGAGCCCACGCTGCGCACCGCGATCGCGGCGGCGGAATCGAGCGCCAAGCCGGTGATCTCGGCGATCAACGGGACCTGCATGGGCGGCGGACTCGAGCTTTCGCTCGGATGCCATTACCGCATCGCCAAGGCCGCGGCGCAGCTGGCGCTCCCCGAGGTGAAGATCGGCCTCATTCCCGGCGCGGGCGGCACGCAACGGCTGCCCCGCGCGATCGGCGTCGAGAGCGCGCTCAACATGATCGTGTCGGGCGCGCCGGTGGCCGCGGAAAAGTTCAAGGGCACGGCGTTGATCGACGAGATCGTCGAGGGCGATTTCCTCGCCGGGGCGCTCGCCTTCGCGAAGAAGGTCGCGGCCAAGCCGCTCAAACGCGTGCGCGACATCGCGATCGACTATCCCGACGCGGATGCCTACTTCGGCGCGGCGCGCACCACGGTCGCGGCGATGTCCAAGGGATTCCCGGCGCCGCTGAAATGCGTCGACGCGGTCGAGGCCTCGGTCACCAAGGCCTTCGACGACGGCATCCAGTACGAGCGCGACCTGTTCATGCAGCTGATCCAGTCTTCCGAGTCGCGCGCGCTGCGCCACGCGTTCTTCGGCGAGCGCGCCGCCTCCAAGATTCCCGACGTGCCCGCCGACACGCCGGTGCGCAGGATCGACAGCGTCGCGGTGGTGGGCGCGGGCACCATGGGCGGCGGCATCACGATGAATTTCCTCTCCGTGGGCATCCCGGTCACGCTGCTGGAGACCAGGCAGGAAGCCCTCGACAAGGGCGTGGCCACCATCCGGCGCAACTACGAGAGCACCGTGAAGCGCGGCAAGCTCACCGCGGAGAAGATGGAAAAGGCGATGTCGCTCCTGAAGCCCACGCTCTCGTACGACGACCTCGCGGGCGCGGACCTCGTGATCGAGGCGGTGTTCGAGGAGATGGGCGTGAAGGAGGCGGTGTTCCGCAAGTTGGACGAGGTGATGAAGCCCGGCGCCATCATCGCCACCAACACCTCGACCCTCGACGTGGACAAGATCGCCGGATTCACCAAGCGCCCCGAAGACGTTGTCGGCCTGCACTTCTTCAGCCCCGCCAACATCATGAAGCTGCTGGAGGTCGTGCGCGGCAGGAAGACCGCAAAGGACGTGCTCGCCACCGTCATGCAGATGGCGAAGAAGATCCGCAAGACTGCCGTGGTCTCGGGCGTGTGCGACGGCTTCATCGGCAACCGCATGCTCGAGCGCTACCAGCGCCAGTGCCTCTATCTCGTCGAGGAAGGTGCCACGCCCCAGCAAGTGGACCGCGCCCTCGAGAAGTTCGGCTTCGCCATGGGGCTCTTCCGCGTGGGCGACCTCGCCGGCAACGACATCGGCTGGGCGGTGAGGAAGCGCCGCTACGTCGAGAATCCCGACGTGCCCTACTCGAAGATCGCCGACCGCCTGTGCGAGATCGGCCGCTTCGGGCAAAAGACCGGGGCGGGCTGGTACCGCTATGAGCCGGGCAAGCGCGATCCCATCCCCGACCCTGCGGTGGACGCGATCATCGAGGGCTATCGCAAGGAGATGGGCATCGTGCCGCGCAAGATCGCGGACGAGGAGATCGTCGAGCGCTGCGTCTACGCGCTCGCCAACGAGGGCGCGCGCATCCTCGAGGAAGGCATCGCGCAGCGCGCCTCCGACATCGACATGGTCTACCTCACTGGCTACGGCTTCCCGCTCGCGCGCGGCGGCCCCATGCTCTACGCCGACTCACAGGGCCTCTACAACGTCGCGCGCAGCATGCAGAAGCTCGCGAAGAATCCGCACGGCGATCCGGGCTTCTGGAAGCCAGCGCCGCTCCTCGAGAAGCTCGCGAGAGAAGGGAAGACATTCAATTGAACGAAGCCGTCATCGTCTCCACCGCCCGCACCGGCCTCGCCAAATCCTGGAGAGGCGGATTCAACATGACCCACGGGGCTACATTGGGCGGCCACGTGGTAAAGCACGCCATGGAGCGCGCGAAGATCGATCCCGCCGAGGTCGAGGACGTGCTCATGGGCTGCGCGTACCCCGAGGGCGCCACCGGCGCCAACATCGCGCGCCAGGTGGCGCTGCGCGCGGGTTGCCCGGTCACGGTGCCCGGCGCCACCGTGAATCGCTTCTGCTCTTCGGGCCTGCAGACCATCGCCATGGCCGCGCAGCGGGTGATCGCCGGCGAAGGAGACATCTTCGTCGCGGGCGGCGTGGAGTCGATCTCGTGCGTGCAGAACGACGCCAACCGCCACATGATCCAGGAGGCGTGGCTCAAGCGGAACAAGCCCGAGCTCTACTGGACGATGCTGCAGACCGCGGAGAACGTGGCGAAGCGCTACGGCGTCGGGCGCGACAAGCAGGACGAGTACGGCGCGAGGAGCCAGCAACGCGCGGCCGCGGCGGCCGCCACGGGAAAATTCGCCGACGAGATCGTGCCGATCACGGTCACCGCGGCCGTCGCCGACAAGTCGGGCGGCCTCTTCACGAAGTCGGTGACCGTGTCCGCCGACGAGGGCATCCGCGCCGATACCAGTTACGAGGGCGTGTCGAAGATCCGGTCCGCGATGCCCGGCGGCGTGATCGCCGCGGGCAATGCGAGCCAGTTCTCCGACGGCGCTTCGGCGTGCGTGGTGATGAGCGCGAAGGCAGCTTCAGCGAGGGGATTGAAGCCCCTCGGGATCTTTCGCGGATTCGCGGTCGCCGGATGCGAGCCCGACGAGATGGGCATCGGCCCGGCGTTCGCGGTGCCGAAGCTCCTGCATCGCGCCGGGATGAAAGTGCAGGACATCGGCCTCTGGGAGCTGAACGAGGCGTTCGCGGTGCAGGTGATCTACTGCCGCGACAAGCTCGGCATCCCCGACGACCGCCTCAACGTGAACGGCGGCGCGATCGCGGTGGGACATCCGTACGGCGTATCCGGCGCGCGCCTCACCGGGCACGCGTTGATCGAAGGCAAGCGCCGCGGCGCGAAGCACGTGGTCGTCACGATGTGCATCGGCGGCGGAATGGGGGCCGCGGGCCTCTTCGAAGTTCTCTGATTCGAAGCCTGCGTGCCGGCGCAAACGCTACTGGTCGGCGAGCGCTTCCCGCACCAGTCCGGCGAGCGCCTTCTGCAGGTTTGCGACCGCCGGACACTGCGCCACCTCGTGGCGTGCGCCGGTGTAGGCCGGATCGTTATAGCCGATCCAGGTCTGCGACGCCGCGTCGACCCAGACCAGCGCCTTCAGCGGCAGGTCGATGCCCACCGTCTGCGCACACTCCATGAAAGGCGTGCCGCCTTGGGGATTGCCGAAGATCAGCAGCTCGGTGGGTCGAAGCGTCTTTCCGACCTTGGCTGCGCCAGCCGCGTGATCGATGCGCGCAAATACTGTCAGGCCTTTCTGCTTCACCACGGCCTCCAATCGATCCATGGTCTGTTTCGCGCCCCGCGGACTTTGTGTGGCGACGAGCCCGTCGGCGCCGACCGCCGGCTGGGGCAAGGAGAGGCAAACGAGCAACGAGGCCATCGCCGCGAGGAGGTGCATTTTCATGAGGGTTTCCTTTCTTCCGGCCCTTGCGGGCCGGGTGGCATTTGAAGACCGTCAGACGAACACGGCGATCTCGTCCAGGGCCTTGCGCGAGATCGCCGGTACGGCGGCGTCTGCTACAGGATAGCCGACCACCAGCAATACGAATGGCCGTTCGTTCTCCGGGCGCTTCAGAAGCCGGTTGAGAAACGCCATCGGGCTGGGCGTGTGCGTGAGCGTGGCAAGCCCGGCACGATGCAGGGCGGCGATCAGAAAGCCCGTGGCAATGCCGACCGAATCCATCGGGTAATAACGCTTTTCCTTCCGGCCATCGGCGCCATAGCCGTAGGCCTCGTAGAAAACGGCGATGAGCCACGGCGCGGCTTCCAGGAAGGGCTTGCTCGCATCTGTGCCCAATGGAGCGAGCGCCTCGCGCCATGCGTCGGTGGCACGCCGCTCGTAGAACTCGCGCTCCTCGGCTTCGGCCGCCTCGCGGATCGCCTTCTTGATGCCCGAGTCGGCGATCGCGACGAAACGCCACGGCTGCATGTTGGCGCCGCTGGGCGCGCAGGCGGCCGCCGCCAGGCAGGTCGCGATGATTTCGCGCGGCACCGGGTCGGACGCGAAGTCGCGGACGGTGCGGCGGCGGGCGATGTCGGACAGGAAATCGGCCGCGCGCTCACGCATGAGATCGAGGGGCAAGCGCTGGAAATTCAACGGCACGTGCGCGTGCGGCATGCGTGGCGACTCCATGCAGGATCGATAGCGAACGATACCGGGACGCCAAGGGCGATTCAATGCCGCGAAGCGCATCCGTCTGCCCGCGTCGCCCGTATCAGGCATAGCGGCATGCGCGCCAAGGCTCGGCGGCCGTGCGAGAATCGCCACGAGCCGATTGGAAAGCGCCATGCGAAGTGTGCTGTCGTCCGGGGAGGTCAAGGCATGGCGGCCGTACCCGCTGCCGAGCGACGGCTTGGGTCCCCTAGAGCGCACGCGCCGTCGAATGGCTGCGGCCCGCCAGTGGGCGCCCTGGCAGATGATCGGACGTCGCATGGCCATCGGCTGCGTGGCGCTGGAAATCACCCAGCGCTGCAACCTGGACTGCTCCTACTGCTATTTGTCGGAGTCGTCCGAGGCCCTGAAGGACATCCCCATCGAGGAAGTGTTCCGGCGCATAGACCTGATCCTCGCGCATTACGGACCGAATACCGACGTGCAGGTCACCGGTGGCGAGCCGACACTGCGCGATCGCGCGGAGCTCGTGGCCATCGTGCGCTACATCAAGCGCGCAGGATTGCGTTCCTCCCTCTTTACCAACGGCATCAGGGCCGGGCGCGATGTGCTCGAGGAGCTGGCGTCCGCGGGCCTGGAGGACGTGGCATTTCACGTCGACATGACCCAGGCGCGCGCCGGCTATGCGTCCGAGGACGCGCTGAACGCCTTGCGCATCGAGTACATCGAGCGCGCACGGGGCCTGCGGTTGGCGGTCATTTTCAACACTACCGCCTATGCCGGCAATTTCCACGAGCTGCCCGATCTGGTGCGCTTCTTCGTGAAGCAATCGGACGTGGTGCGCCTGGCTTCGTTCCAGGTGGGCGCAGACTCGGGTCGAGGCACCGAGCGCACGCGCGTGGGCGTTGACTCCTCCACGGTGATGCAAGCGATCCGCGCGGGCGCGGGTGCGCCGCTCGATTTCAGCGCCGCCAGCGCCGGCCACGCCGAATGCAACGGCTACGCCTACGGGCTGGTCGTCAACGGCAAGGTGCTCGATTTCTTCAACGATCCCCGCTTCGTGCAGGAGATCCTCGCGTCGAGCTCGCATCTGATGGTGGACCGCGCCGATCGGCGCTCGACCTTGCGGACGGCGGCTGGCTATCTCCTGCGACATCCTGCCGTGTTGTGGGGTATCGTGCGGCGGCTCTCCCGGCAGGCATGGGACGAGCGCCGCGAATTCATCGCCGCGCGCGGCAAGATCGGCAAGATCTCCTTCTTCGTGCACGACTTCATGGACGCGCAGGCGCTCGACCGTGAGCGCTGCGAGGCGTGCTCGTTCATGGTGATGACCCCGGACGGCCCGATGTCGATGTGCGTGCACAACGCTAAGCGCGACGACTACCTGCTGGTGCCGGCCCAGGTCAGGCGCGACAGCCGGATGCGGTATTTCAACCCGGCGACGGGAGCGTTCGAGGACCGCATTCCGGAGCGAATCGCGGTGGCCCTCACCCGCAAGAACGCGCGTGGCCGCGCCAAAGATTCGTTGCCCGCGGTATCCCGGGATGACCGCACCGGCATCAAGCCTGAACAGCGCGCATGAAGACGCTACTCGCGTGCCTCACCGTCGCCCTGCTGGTGGGCTGCGCCGCGGTGCCGCGGCCGGCTCGCGAGCCCACCGCTGCCCTCACCGCGCCCCCGTACGATGCCTGGGCAAGGGTCCTCGAGCGCCACGTCGACGATCGCGGCCGCGTCGATTTCGCCGCCGTGGCGCGGGACCGCGCGGACCTCGACCGCTTCGTGGCCTACATCTACGACACGGGGCCGAACAATGCGCCCGGGCTTTTTCCGAGCGCAGATCACGTGCTGGCGTTCCATCTCAATGCCTACAACGCCCTCGCGATGCACAAGGTCCTCGAGCGGGGCATTCCGGTCACCCTGGCGGGCATGCGCCGGGTGGGCTTCTTTCTGCTCGGCAAGGTTCGCGTCGGCGGCGAGGCGATCACGCTCTACCACTACGAGAATTCGGTCATCCGCGCGCTGGGCGACGCTCGCGTGCACATGGCGCTCAACTGCATGTCGGTCGCCTGCCCGCGCCTGCCGCGCGAGCCGTTTCGCGCCGAGAGTCTCGACGCGCAGCTCGAACGCGAAGCTCGATATTTCTTCAACGAGCCGCGCAATGTCGAAGTCGATGAGTCGGCGAAGGTGGTGCGGCTGTCCGAGATTCTCAGGTTCTACCGCGCGGACTTTCTCGCGGCCGCGCCGTCGCTCACCGCCTATGTGAACCGCTATCGCAAGCGCGAGGTGCCCGATTCCTATAGGGTGGAGTTCATCGACTACGACTGGACCGTCAATCGACAATGAAAATCCTCCTTTTTGCGCTCCTCGTGGCGCTATCTCCCGGTGCACTCGCGCAGGCGGTCACGGACGAACCGGTGAAGAAGCCGGTGACGAAGAAGGTCGTGCCGAAGAAGACGGGGGCTGCGAAAAAGCCCGCGCCGAAAAAAGCCGAGGCCCCGAAGAAGGCTGCCGAGACGCGCGTCTACCAGAACGATCCCAACGCCCCCAAGCTCTATGACAAGCAGGGCAACGTCATCCCGACCAATCCCAATGCGTACGACGTGAGCTCGGCCATCGGGAAAAAATAAGGGGGCGGGTCAGCGCGCGAAGCGCGCGAGGTGGTGGTCGGCGTCGCCGAACTGGCGCGCGATCGCGGTGAGGCGGCGGAAAGTGTGGCTCACCTTGAGCTCGTCGCTCATGCCCATGCCGCCGTGCAGCTGCACCGATTCCTGGCTCACGTGGCGGCTCGCGTCGGCGATCTTGATCTTGGCGGCGGAGACGACGCGCCTCCTCTCGGCAGGATCGCGCTCCGAATCGACCTTCGCGCACGCGAGGCTCGCCATCGACTTCGCCTGCTCGTAGCTGATCACCATGTCCACCATGCGGTGCTGCAGCGCCTGGAAGGAGCCGATGGGCACGCCGAACTGCTTGCGCGCCTTGATGTATTCCAGCGTCGCGTCGTTGGCGTACTTCATCGCGCCCACCGCCTCGGCGCAGACCAGCGCGGTAGCGAAATCCACGACTTCCTCGATGAGCGCGAGGCCGTCGCGCGCGCCGATCGGCGTCGCCGGCGCGGACTTGAACGTGACGTCCGCGATCGGCATCTCGTCGAGCGTGCGGGACGAGCGCATCGAAACGCCCGCGGACTTCGCATCCACGAGGTAGAGCCCGATGCCCGAAGGCGAGCGCGCCGACACCACGAGCTCGTCCGCGACCGGCGCGTGCATCACCGCAAGCTTCTCGCCGCTTACGCTGGAGCCGTCCGCGGTGACATTCACCTGGGACAGGTCATAGCGCGCGTCGCGCTCGCCCTGCGCGAACGCCATCCTGAGCCTGCCCTCGATCACGGCGGGGAGCACGCGCTCCTTCTGCGCCGCGGATCCCGCGCGCGCCACGAACTGCGCCGCCATGACCGTGGAGAGGTAGGGCTCCACCACGAGCGCGTCGCCGAACGCTTCCATGGCGCTCATCAGGTCCACGGCGCCGCCGCCGAACCCGCCCGCCGCGGAAGGAAACGGCAGGCCCAGAAGGCCGAGATCCGCGATCGTCGCCCACACGGGGGCGCTGCAGCCGTCGCGAGAGGCGACGATCTTGCGGCGCGCCTCGAAGGAATAGTCCTGGGCGACAAAGCGCCGCACCGAATCGGCGAGAAGCTGCTGCTCCTCGTTGTAGTCGAATTTCATAGGCCGAGCGTCATCTTCGCGATGATGTTGCGCTGGATCTCGTTGGAGCCCGCGTAGATCGAGGTCTTGCGGAAGTTGCAGTAGCGCTGCGCCAGCGCGACATCGCCCGAGGGCCCCGCCGCCTCCATCATGAGCTCGGTCAGCGTCTGCTGGATCTCGGTGCCGCGGATCTTGAGCATCGAGACTTCCGCGCCCGGGGGCCGGCCGCCGCGAAGCTGGTCGAGGAAGCGCAGGTTGGTGATCTCGAGCGCCATCAGCTCGACCTCCAGGCGCGAGACCTTGTCGCGGAAGCGCGCGTCCTGCATGAGCGAGCGCCCGCCGCTCTTCTGCGCCGCCGCGAACGCCTTCAGGTTCTCGAGCTCGCGCCGCGAGGTTCCGATGCGCGCGGTGTTCATGCGCTCGTGGCCGAGGAGGTACTTGGCGACGGTCCAGCCCTTGCCTTCCTCGTGAACGAGGTTTTCCAACGGGACCTTCACGTCGTCGAAGAAGACCTCGTTCACCTCGTGCCCGCCGTCCATGAGGATCAAGGGCCGCACCGTGATGCCCGGAGTCTTCATGTCGATCAGCAGGAACGAGATGCCTTCCTGCTTGCGCGCGCCGGAGTCGGTGCGCACCAGGCAGAAGATCCAGTCGCCGTAGTGGGCGAGCGTGGTCCAGGTCTTCTGGCCGTTCACGATGTAGTGGCCGCCTTCGCGCGTGGCGCGCGTTTTCAGCGACGCGAGGTCGGATCCCGAGCCCGGCTCCGAGTAGCCCTGGCACCAGAATTCGTCGCCGTTGTAGATCCTGGGCAGGAAGCGCTCCTTCTGCGCCGCGGTGCCGAAGTGCACGATCACCGGCGCCACCATCGACAATCCGAACGGCAGGAGCGGCGGCGTGCCCGCGTACCCGCTCTCCTCCTCGAAGATATAGCGCTGCACCGGGTCCCATCCCGTGCCGCCCCACTCCTTCGGCCAGGAGGGCGCGATCCAGCCCTGCTTCGCGAGGATGCGGTGCCAGCGCTGCAGCTCCTCCTTCGTGTATTCGCCGGCGCGGGTCGCCTTGCCGCGCAAGTCGTCGGGAAGGTTCGCGCGCAGCCAGCCCCGCACTTTCTCGCGGAAGGCGAGCTCGTCGGGGGAGTAGTTGAGGTCCACGCCGGGAGTGTAAGCTTGATCGCCCAAATGAGGGAACGCGCATGACCCGCAGCCGATTCGCCACAGCCCTGCTCTTCGCGAGCTCGATCGCCGCCGCCATGGGCGCGGCCGCGCAATATCCCAGCCGGCCGATCAAGTGGATCGTTCCGTACACGCCGGGCGGGATCACCGATTCAGCGACGCGCATGATCGCGCAGAAGCTCGAAGGCCCCCTCGGCCAGCCAATCGTGATCGAGAACAAGCCCGGCGCCAACAGCATCCTCGGAGCCGATGCGGCGGCGCGCAGCAACCCCGACGGCTATACGTTCGTGACCGTGATCGGCGGGCACGCGGCCAACGCCACGCTCTACGCGGGCAAGCTCCCCTTCGACCCGGTAAAGAGCTTCGCGCCGGTGTCGGTGGTCGGCATCGCGCCGCTCATCATGGCCGCCAACAACGATTTCCCCGCGAAGGACATGAAGGAGCTCATCGCCTACGCGAAGGCCAACCCGGGCAAGGTCTCGTTCGGCTCAAGCGGCATCGGCGCGGCGGCGCACCTCACCACGGAGCTCCTCAAGCAGACCGCCGACATCGACATGGTGCACATCCCTTACAAGGGGACAGCGCCCGCCCTCACCGCGCTCCTGGGAGGCGACATCCAGATCCTCACCGACGTGCCGAGCTCTCTCATGCCCCACGTGCGCGCGGGCAAGGTGCGCGCCCTCGGCCTCTTCGCCGCGAAGCGCTCGCCTGGCGCGCCGGAAGTGCCCACCGTCGCCGAGGCCGGCGGCCCGCCGATCGAGGGCTCGACCTGGGTGCTCTTCCTCGCGCCCGCGGGCACGCCGCGCGAAATCGTGAACCGCGTGTCGTCGGAGGTCGCGAAGATCGTGGCTTCCCCCGAGATCCGCGCACGCTTCGACAGCCTGGGCATCGAGGGCGTCGGCAGCACGCCCGCCGAGGCTGCCAGGTTCCTCGACGACGAGATCACCAAATGGGCGAAGGTTATCAACACGGCTGGCGTGAAACCGGAACAATAAGATCAGAGGAGAAGAAATGAATTTCCTGCATCGCACAGCGATCTGCGCCCTCGCGGCGCTCGCCATCGCAACTCCCGCCCTCGCGCAGTATCCCAACCGTCCGATCACGCTGATCGTGCCGTGGCCGGCGGGCGGGTCGACGGACACGCATTTGAGAAAGCTCGGCGAGCTCGCCTCGAAGCAGCTCGGCCAGCCCATCATCATCGAGAACAAGCCCGGGTTCGGCGGCATGCTCGGGCCCTCGTCGATGGCGAAGAGCGCGGCGCCCGACGGCTACACGCTCTCGCAGCTCACCGTCGGCGCCTTCCGCACGCCGCACATGCAGAAGGTCGACTGGGACCCGCTGCGCGACTTCACCTACATCATCGGCGTCTCCGGCTACACCTTCGGCGTCGTAGTGAAGTCCGATTCCCCGTTCAAGACCTTCAACGACCTGATCGCCTACGCCAAGGCAAACCCGGGCCAGATGTCGTTCGGCTCCACCGGCACGGGCACCTCGCCGCACCTGCTCATGGAAGAGGTCGCATCCAAGGCGGGCGTGCAATTCCTGCACGTCCCGTACAAGGGCAACGCCGACTCCACGCAGGCGCTCATGGGCGGCCACGTGATGGCGCAATCGGACGCCACCGGGTGGGGCAAGTTCGTCGACGCGGGCACCTTCCGCCTGCTCGTCACTTTCGGCGACCAGCGCACGCGCTGGGGCGCGCCGACCGCGAAGGAACTGGGCTACGACATCGTCTCCTATTCGCCCTACGGCATCGTCGGCCCGAAGGGGATGGATCCGAAGGTGGTGAAGATCATCCACGACGCCTTCAAGAAAGCCATCGACGATCCCGAGAACCAGAAGGTCCTGCAGCAGCTCGACCAGATCTATTGGTACAGGAGCAGCCAGGACTACGCGAAGTGGGCCGCCGAGACCAACGTCTCCGAGCGCGCGCTGATCGAGCGACTGGGGCTGCTCGCCAAATGAGCCTGAAGAACCTCTTCGACCTCACCGGCAAGGCGGCGCTCGTCACCGGCGGTTCGCGCGGCCTCGGCCTGCAGATGGCCGAAGCGCTCGGCGAGCTCGGCGCGCGCGTGGCGCTCACGGCGCGAAAGAAGGAAGAGCTCGACGCCGCGGTGAAGCACCTTGCCGCGCTCGGAATAAAATCGATCCCGATCGTCTGCGACATGTCCGACGCCGCGGCGATCGCCCCCGCGGTGGAGCGCGCCATCGCCGAGCTGGGGCCCATCGACATCCTGGTGAACAACGCCGGCACCACTTGGGGCGCGGCCACAGTCGACCATCCGCTCGACGCGTGGCGAAAAGTGATCGACCTGAACTTGACCGCGATGTTCTTGACGAGCCAGGAAGTGGGCAAGCGCTGCATGGTGCCGAGGCGGCAGGGCAAGGTGATCAACATCGCGTCGATCCTCGGGCTCGTGGGCGGCGGCGAACCCAACCGCCCCGCCACCATCGCGTACAACACGAGCAAGGGCGGCGTCGTAAACTTCACGCGCTCGCTCGCCGCCGAGTGGGCGCAGTACGACATCAACGTGAACGCCATCGCGCCGGGGTTCTTTCCGACGAAGATGACCCAGGGCTTGATGAAGATGCTCGGCGACGAGGTCGCGGAGAAGGCGCCGTTGAAGCGCGTCGGCGGCCCCGAGGACCTGAAGGGCATCACCGCGCTTTTCGCCTCCGACGCCTGCTCCTTCATCACCGGGCAGATCGTCGCGGTGGACGGCGGCGTCACGGCAGTCTAGGCTAGCTCCCCATCACGGCAAGAACGTTCGGCTTCCGAAATCGCACGCCCTCGGGCGGCGCACAAGAAACGGAGAATTCCATGAACATTGCCCAGCGTCCGCTCGTCTGGATCGCAATCACGATTGTCAGCGCCACCATCGCGGCATGCCACCACCACGGCGGCAACAACGATTCCGGCGCGATCCAGATCAAGACCCTATCCAACCGCGCCGACCTGGTGAGCGGCGGCAACGCGTACGTCGAAATCGTGATGCCGGAAGGCAAGGCCATCGCCGGATTGAGCGTGACCGTGGGCGGCCGCGACGTGACGAGCGCCTTCGCTACGCGACCGAGCGGCCGCATTCTCGGGGTCATCACGGGACTCGCGATCGGCGACAACGTGGTTCTCGCGTCCTACCAGGGAAACGTCACCGCGCGGCTCACGATCAACAATCATCCCATCGGCGGACCGGTATTCACCGGCGCGCAGACCCAACCCTTCATCTGCGCCACGCCCGCGCCGCAGGCCGCCACCGCGACCACGCCCGCCACCAACGCGAGCGGGCTCACGCGCACCGCAATCGACGCCCAGTGCAACATTCCCACCGAGGTGAAGCTCTACTACAAGAGCAACGCGGCGACCGCCGCGAACTGCACCATCAGCCTTCCCGATCCCAACCCCCCGGCGAACCCGCCCGCCAACGGCTGCTTCAAGACCTACGAGCCTGCGAATCCGCCGGCGGCAGTGGACATCGCCACCACCACCAACGATCGCGGCGTCACCGTGCCGTACATCGTTCGCGTCGAGCGCGGCACGATCAATCGCGGCATCTACGACATCGCCGTGCTGTTCGATCCGGCGCGTGACGATCCGACCGCCGGTTGGAAGCCGTATGCGCCGCAATCGGGCTGGAACGGCAAGGTGCTCTACACATTCGGCGCCAGCACCGGCCAGCCGCGCACGCAGTTCCGCTCGGAGCAGAACTGGCCCAACGCCGGCGTGATGCCGGATGACTCGGCGCTGCGCCTGGGCTTCATGGTCGTCGACAACAGCATGACCGATTCGCTGTACAACTCGAACCGGCCCTTGAACGCCGAGACGTTGATGATGATGAAGGAGCACATCATCGACAACTACGGTGAGATCCGCTACACGATCGGCAACGGCTGCTCGGGCGGCTCCATCAACCAGAACACCGCGCAGTCGATCTATCCCGGGCTTCTCGACGGCATCCTGCCCACCTGCACCTACGTCGACTCGCAGACCACGGGGATCGAGGTCTCCGATTGCGTGGCGCTCGTGAATTACTACGCGACCAACCCGTTCGGCGTCGCGGGGACGAGCGGCGTGACCCAGGCGCAGATCGACGCGAAGAAGACCGCCATCAACGGCCACCTCGACCAGAGAGGCTGCCACGCCTGGTTCAATTTCTTCGGCACCAACGGCATCGCCGGAAATTTCGTGACCCGCACCGTGAACGCGACGGGCGCGATCACGCTGGGAACCACGCCGGTGAACAACTGCCGGCTGCTGCCCTCGCAGGTCTATGACCCGGTCACCAATCCCACGGGACCGCGCTGCTCGGACGTGGACAATGCCGTCGCCATCTGGGGCACCGTGCCGGTCACGCTCGCCTCGGGCACGACCGTCAACCGCGCGCAGATCACGCGCGACAACACCGGCGTCCAGTACGGGCTGAAGGCGGTCGTGTCCGGCGCGGTCACTGCCGAAGAGTTCGTGACGTTGAACGAGCGGATCGGCGGGTTCGACTTCGACGGCAACGCCTCGCCCAACCGCGCGGTGGCCGACGCCAAGGCCCTGGAGACCGCGTACAACACCGGCATCGTCGGCGACGGCAAGAATCTCGGCTTGATCCCGATCATCGACACGCGCGGCTACGACGAGCCAAGCATCCACCACATCTGGCGCAGCTTCTCCTATCGCGCGCGCATCGATGCCTCCAACGGCGATCACGGCAATCTCGTGCTGTGGCGATTCCCACCGGTTCCGCCCACGGCGGCCTCGACCCTCCTTGCCCCCGCCGCATCGGGACTCTCGCGCCTTTCGCTGGTCACCATGGACAAGTGGCTCGCCAACGTCGAGGCTGACAAGAGCGACAAGGCGGCACGCCAGAAGGTCATTGCCGCGAAGCCCGCGGGCGACGCGGCTTTCCCGGCGAGCGATTTCTGCTACCTCAGCACCGACACGGGGTTTGCGACAGGGACCGGCACGAAGGTGTTTTCCGAGGCCACGTGCAACGCGGATCCGCTCCTCGTCACCCACGCCTCGCCACGGCAGGTCGCCGGGGGCAACGTGGCCGAGGATGTCCTCAAGTGCCAGCTGAAACCGGTGAGCGCCGCGGACTACGCGCCCGCGGCGATGACCGCCGCCCAGGTGGCGCGGCTGACGGTCGTGTTTCCCGGCGGCGTTTGCGATTACGGCAAGCCGGGAGTCAACCAGAAGGCTGCCAGCGGGCCGTACACGTTCCAGTCGGGAGCCTTCGGGCAACCGCTCGGGCCGGCGCCCACGTCCGGCCCGTGACCGAGGCTGAAAAGCTTCTCGCGCGCGCTTTCGGCACCATCCCCGACCTGGTCCGCGCTCACGCACGCGGCGAGCCGGGGCATGCGGCCCTCATTCAAGAGGAACGCGTCGTCGACTATCGAGCGCTCGATCGGTCGATGGACCGCGTTGCGGCTCGTTTGCAGGGCGATGGCCTCGGTCCGGGAAACGCCGTCGCGATCTGCGCGGCGAATTCCATCGAGTACGCGCTGGTGTTTCTGGGCGCTTTGAGGGCCGGCGTGGCGGTGGCGCCCATCGCGCCGTCGGCCACGCCCGAAGCCGTCGCCGCGATGGCGGCCGACGCTGAAGCGACTCACTTCTTCCTCGACGACGCGGCCGCGAAGGCGATGGCGCCCGCGGTGCGCGATGTCACCGCAAAGATCGTCTTGCTGTCTTCGCTCGAGGAATGGATCGGCGCCGCGACAGCGCCGCGACCCGTTGAAGTACTGCCCGAAGCCACGTTCAACATCATCTACTCGTCGGGAACCACGGGCACGCCCAAGGGCATCGTGCAGCCCAACGCGATGCGCTGGGCGCACGTGGTGAGGAGCGCCGTGTACGGCTACGGTCCGGAAGCGGTCACGCTCATCTCGACGCCGCTCTACTCGAACACGACGCTGGTCTCGTTCCTGCCGACGATCGCCTTGGGCGGCACCGTCGTCCTCATGGCGAAGTTCGACGCGACGCGGTACCTGGAGCTCGCCCAGCGCCACAGCGTGACACACACGATGCTCGTGCCGGTGCAGTACCAGCGCATCATGGCGCTCCCGGATTTCGGCGGCTACGACCTCTCGGCGTTCCGCACCAAGTTCTCCACGAGCGCGCCCTTCTGCGCCGCGCTGAAGGCGGACATCCTGGCGCGCTGGCCCGGCGCGTTGAACGAGTACTACGGCATGACCGAAGGCGGCGGGACGTGCGTGCTCTTCGCGCACGAGCATCCCGAAAAGCTCCACACCGTGGGCCGCCCCGCGCCCGGCATCGACATGCGCCTCATCGACGAGGCGGGCCGCGAGGTCGGGCCCGGAGAGGTGGGCGAGGTGGTGGGGCACTCGACCGCGATGATGACGGGCTACCACAAGCGGCCCGACATGACGGCGCAAGCCGAGTGGTTCGACGCGCAGGGCAAGCGCTTCATCCGCACCGGCGATGTCGGGCGCTTCGACGAGGACGGCTTCCTGGTCCTCCTCGACCGAAAGAAGGACCTCATCATCTCCGGCGGCTTCAACGTCTACCCGAGCGACCTCGAGGCGGTCCTCGCGTCGCATCCCGGGGTTTCGGAATGCGCCGTGGTCGGAGTCGCCTCGCAGCGATGGGGCGAGACGCCGGTCGCGTTCGTCGTTCGGCGCGAAGGCGGTGAGCTCGAGGCTGACGCGTTGCGCTCCTGGGCCAACGCGCGGCTGGGCGCCACGCAGCGCATCGCGGCCGTGGAGATCGTGCCGCGACTGCCGCGCAGCCCCATCGGGAAAGTGTTGAAGCGCGAGCTGCGCGAAGGATTTGCTCCATGAAGACAAGAGCCGCCGTGGCGTGGGCAGCGGGCAAGCCGCTGACCATCGAGGAAGTGGATCTCGAAGGCCCACGCGCCGGAGAGGCGCTGGTGGAGGTGAAGGCCACCGGCATCTGCCACACCGATCACTTCACGCTCTCCGGCGCCGACCCCGAGGGCCTCTTCCCCGCGATCCTCGGGCATGAGGGCGCGGGCGTCGTGATGGAAGTGGGCCCGGGGGTCACGTCGATCGCGCCCGGCGACCACGTGATCCCGCTCTATACGCCGGAGTGCCGGCAGTGCAAGTTCTGCCTCTCGCGCAAGACCAACCTTTGCCAGCGGATCCGCGCCACCCAGGGCAAGGGCCTCATGCCCGACGGCACGACGCGCTTCTCGCTGAAGGGCAAGCCCATCCTCCATTACATGGGCACGTCGACCTTCGCGAACCACATCGTCGTTCCCGAGATCGCGCTCGCGAAGATTCGCAGCGACGCGCCCTTCGAGACCGCGTGCTACATCGGCTGCGGAGTGACCACCGGCGTGGGCGCGGTGATCTTCACGGCAAAGGTCGAGGCCGGCGCGAACGTCGTGGTGTTCGGGTTGGGCGGCATCGGGCTGAACGTGGTGCAGGGTGCGAAGATGGTCGGCGCGGCTAAGATCATCGGCGTCGACCTGAATCCCGCGCGCGAGGCGCTCGCGCGCAAGTTCGGCATGACGCACTTCATCAACCCGAGGAACGTGCCCGGCGTGGTCGACGCCATCGTCCAGCTCACCGACGGCGGCGCCGACTACAGCTTCGAGTGCATCGGCAATACCGCGACCATGCGCCAGGCGCTCGAGTGCTGCCACAAGGGGTGGGGGCAGAGCGTCGTGATCGGCGTGGCGGGCGCGGGCGAGGAGATCTCGACCCGTCCCTTCCAGCTCGTCACCGGCCGCGTGTGGAAGGGCTCGGCGTTCGGCGGCGCCCGTGGCCGCACCGACGTGCCGCGGATCGTCGACTGGTACATGGAGGGCCGGATCGCCATCGACGAGCTCATCACGCACAAGCTTCCGCTCGAGCGCATCAACGAAGGCTTCGAGCTCATGGAGCGCGGCGAGTCGATCCGCTCCGTCGTCGTTTACTGATTGCCGCGACGAGGCGGGCGGCTACTTCCCGGTGGCGCCGAAGAAGTCGTGCCCGAGGAGCGTGTAGAAGATCCCGACGGTGCCGCGATGCTGCGAGACGTCGCCGAGAGCCGGGGAGTACGCGTCTCGACGGTTGCCGAGGTACTTGATCGAGACGCCGTGGCGTCCGCGAATGCGATAGGTGAAGGCCGCGTCGATGCGCGTGATGTTCTCATGCCCTCCGCCCGGGCCGGCCGCCACGCGGCTCACGTAGTACTCGCGCGCCGCGAGGTCGAGCGCGCAAACGTCCTTGTAGATCGCGCGTAGCGCGATTAGCCCCTGGGGCGCGACGCCGTAGTGGAAGTCGTGCTCGCCGGTGCTGCGCGTGGAGCCGGGGTCGATGGAGCCCGCAGCGGTGTAGCCCACGCCGAGGAGCGCGGTGCCGAGGATCGCGACCGAATCACGCACCCACCACTGGCCGGTGGTGCCGAGCGAGGCCGCGGTGCTCGACACGCGATAGGTCTGCGGCGCGATGTAGTCGTAGCTGCCGTAGAGACCCCAAACGCCTCGATAGTCGGCGCCGTATTCATAGTCCTTGCCGATGAGCAGCCCGCGAGTCATGAGGTTCTCGGCGCCGTTGGCGC
>JBDTXQ010000007.1:0-19737 GCA_040006115.1 Usitatibacter sp. | reverse complement strand
CGCGGGGGCGGGAGCGGCCGCGACCACTGTCGCCGCGGGGTCGAGGCTCGCCGAATACACCTCGCCCTGGCCGTCGTCGATCGTCGGCATGCGCTGGGGCACGCCGACGAAGACCGCCACGTGCACCATTGCCGAGACCGCCACGGCGGCGGCGACGGCTTTGTAGCGGGCGAGGATCTCGGCGGCGGCCATCGCGTCAGCGCGTGGTGAGCAGGACCAGCGTCTGCTCGAGGCGGAAGCCCTTGGGGTCGTCGAAGATGGCGCGCACCGGGAACTTGAAGCGGTCCTTGGCGAGCCAGACGTCGACCCTGGTGTCGCTAGGCTTGTCGATCACGCGAGCGTAGTGAAGCGCATCGAACTCGCCCGCGGGCGTGGAGACCTTGCCTTCCTCGACCAGCCGGTAGTGGTACATCTCGACGCGCCGGCCCATCGCCATCGGCATCGTGAGCGTCGGGCCATAGGCGGCGATGTGCAGGAACTGGTACATCGCGGAGAGGCGGTCCTGGGTTTCGTGGGGCAGTGCGACCTCCGACTTCTCTCCGTGCAGCACCGTGCTCACCGAGCCCCTGTTCCAGTCGAAGGTGGTCTTCAGGTCGCGCTTGGAGTCCTTGGCGCGGCGTTGCACGAACTCCAGCGGCTGCAGTCCCGAGGAGGCGAGGCGCCCGGAACTCTCGAGGGTGATCTGGTCGTCGAGGATCACCTTCAGCGGGCCCTCGGTGCGGGTCACGCTCGTGGCTGTGTAGAGATCGCCCTTGCGCAAGAAAGTCTCGTTGATGCGCCCGATGGTGAGGCCGGTGTGGATCACGGAATACTCGGCGACGACCTCCGACGGCGGCGCCGCGGCGGCCACCGAGGTCGAAAGAAAGAGTGCGGCGAGGAAGAGCTTCAAGCGGGGTTCCTTGGTGAAATCATGCATTCCGATGAAACGTCCGCGCCGCGCACCCGGACGACATCGCCTTCGTTGAACTCGATCCTGCCTTCCGCGAACCAGCGCAGCGCCTGCGGGTAGATGCGGTGCTCCACGGCGAGCACGCGCGCCGCGAGGCTCTCCTCGTCGTCGCCCGCGAGCACCGGCACCGCGCCCTGGATCACGATCGGCCCGCTGTCCAGCGCCGGGGTCACGACGTGCACCGTGGCGCCGTGCACTTTCACTCCTGCGGCGAGCGCCTGCCTGTGGGTATGCAGGCCCGGGAAGGATGGCAGCAGCGACGGATGGATGTTCAGTATCCGCCGCGGGTACCGCTCGATGAATCCCCGGGTGAAGATGCGCATGAAGCCCGCCAGCACGATGAGCCGCGGTGAATCGGCGTCGATCGCCTGAGCGAGCGCGCCTTCGAAATCCTCGCGCGACGCGAACGCCTTTTGGTCGACGAGCTGCGTTCGCAAGCCCTGTGACGCGGCCCATTCCAACCCCGCCGCATCGGGCCGGTTCGATATCACACGCCGCACTTCGAGCCCGGTCTTCGCCTCGACGATCGAGCGCATGTTGCTGCCGCGCCCCGAGATGAGGACGACGGCCGACGTCAGACGACCACCGTCTGCGGCTCGCCCGCATTGCGTTCGACGATCGAGCCGACCTCGAGGGCGTCGGCGCCCGCCTCGGCGAGGGCGGCGATCGCTGCCTCCACATTCGCCTTCGCCACCACCAGCACCATGCCGATGCCGCAGTTGAACGTGCGGTGCATCTCGTCGTCCTCGATGTGGCCGCGCTTCTGCAGCCAGTCGAAGACCGCGGGGCGTTGCCAGCGGCCGCGCTCGAGACGCGCGCACACGTTCTCGGGGAGCACGCGCGGGATGTTATCGGTGAGGCCGCCGCCGGTGATGTGCGCGAGGCCCTTGATCTCGACCTTGGCGAGCGTGGCCAGGACCGGCTTTACGTAGATGCGCGTGGGCTCGAGGAGAGCGTCGCCGAGCGTGCGCTTCTCGTCGAAGGCCTCGTAGAGGTCCGCGCCGCTCACCGCGATCACCTTGCGCACCAGCGAGTAGCCGTTCGAGTGCGGGCCGCTCGAAGGCAGGCCCAGCACCACGTCGCCCGCGACGATGGACGAGCCGTCGATGATCTTCGCCTTCTCGACCAGGCCCACCGCGAAGCCCGCAAGGTCGTATTCGTTCGGGTCGTACATCCCCGGCATCTCGGCGGTCTCGCCGCCGATCAACGCGCAGTTGGCCTGCTCGCAACCCTCCGCGATGCCCTTCACCACGTCCGCGGCCACGCCCACGTCGAGCTTGCTGCACGCGAAATAGTCGAGGAAGAAGATCGGCTCGGCGCCCGACACGAGGATGTCGTTCACGCTCATGGCGACCAGGTCGATGCCGATGGTGTCGTGCTTCTTCAGGCGGAAGGCGAGCTTCAACTTCGTGCCCACGCCGTCGGTGCCCGCGACCATCACCGGGTTCTTGTACTTCTTCGAGACCTCGACCAGGGCGCCAAAGCCGCCAATGCCCCCCAGCACCTCGGGGCGCAGCGTCTTCTTCGCGAGCGGCTTGATGCGCTCGACCAGCTCGTCGCCCGCATCGATGTCGACGCCGGCGTCGCGGTAGGTAAGGGGGGCGCCTTTGGAGGCCACGGGCGAATCCAATTGATTTGTGAGGCGAAATTCTAACAGTTAAGGGCTCACGGCTGCCTTCTTTGCTACGCCTGTAAGGGCGGGGCGGGCGCGCCGACCTATGCGAGCTTTCCCCTTCAATCCTTCAGAAAAGGAGCCCCAAGATGCGTCCCGTCCCGAAAATCCTCGCCATGGCCGCCATGGCCACCGCTTTCTGCGCCGCCCCGCTCGCCTTCGCCGGCGATGACATCAACCCCGATGCCTTCGTGAAGATGTGCGATACCGACAAGGACGGCATGATCTCGAAGTCCGAGGTCATGAAGATGGTCGAGAAGATGTACGACAAGCACGACACGAAGAAGATGGGCAAGCTCGACAAGAAGCAGGCCGAGGCTTTCCTGAAGGAGCTGATGAAGGGCGGCGGCTGAGCTTCGTTCTCCGACTCAGCGCCATTTTCGAGCGGGCCTCGCGGCCCGCTTTTTTTTAACAGGGGTTTTTCAGGCGTCGCCGCTGCCCTGGAACGTCGGCAAGGTCTTCTTCGCGAAGTCGAGCATGCGTTCGATCGGCACCTTGGCGCGCCGGCCGATCTCGGGATCGATGAAGACCTCGTGGCCGGGGGCGTCCTCGAGCGTTTCGATCAGGTTGGCAAGCCCGTTCATCGCCATCCACGGGCAGTGGGCGCAGCTCTGGCAGGTGGCGCCCTTGCCGGCGGTGGGCGCCTCGATGAAGGTGACGCCGGGCATGCGCTTCCTCATCTGGTGGATGATTCCGCCGTCGGTGGCGACGATGTATTCCTTCGCGCCGAGGCGTTCGGCAGCCTGGATGATGCCGGTGGTGGAGCCCACCGCGTCGGCGAGCTCGATCACGTTCCGGGGGGACTCGGGATGTACCAGCACCTTGGCGCCGGGGTGGGCGAGCTTCAGCTCCTCGATCTGCAGAGCCTTGAACTCCTCGTGCACCACGCACGCGGCGTTCCACATGAGCATGTCCGCGCCGGTGATGCGCTGCACGTAGTCGCCCAGGTACTTGTCGGGCGCCCACAGGACCTTCTTCCCCTGCCGGTGCAGGTAGCCCACGATCTTTTCCGCGATGGAGGAGGTCACCATCCAGTCGGCGCGCGCCTTCACCGCGGCGCTGGTGTTCGCGTAGACGACCACCACGCGGTCGGGGTGCTCGTCGCAGAATTTCGCGAACGGCTCGATCGGCGTCGCGAGGTCGAGGGAGCACTCGGCGGCGAGGTCGGGCATCAGCACGCGCTTCTCGGGATTCAGGATCTTCGCGGTCTCGCCCATGAAGCGCACGCCCGCGACGACCACGGTCTTGCCCGAATGCTCGTGGCCGAAGCGCGCCATCTCGAGGGAATCGGACACCGTGCCGCCCGAGGACTGCGCAAGGTCCTGAAGGTCCGGGTGCACGTAGTAGTGGGCGACGAGCACGGCGTCGCGCTCCTTCAGGAGTCGGCGGGCACGCTCGAGGAGGGCGGGCTTGTCCTCGGGCGCCACGAACGGCGGTGGCTTCGCCGGAGCGATGCCGATATCGCCGTTGAAGCGCTCGAAGCGGATCTGGAGGGGGGTCGCGATGGCCATGTTGGGATTCTAAGGCACTCCTCACGTATAATTTGCAGGGTCGAGCGTCCCTCTGCAGAAGCACCGGGGCGCGCCCGGGCCAAGCCGTCCGACGGAATCCTCCGAAGCGGCGCCGGTCCATGGGAATCCCATGAGGCAGCTCCTCCTCGATTTCACCCAGGCGCCCGCGCCAACCTTCGCCAACTTTGTCCCCGGCGGCAATGCCGAGCTCGCTTGCGCCCTCGAAGCCGCGGTGAGGGGCGAGTTCGCCGAGCGCGTGATCTATGTGTGGGGCGAATCCGGCGCCGGCAAGACCCACCTCCTCAAGGCTTTCGCCGCGGCAAGCGGCGACCATGCGCGCTACGTGCCGGCGCGTGATTTCGTCGACGCGGGCGCCGCCCCGGTGTTCGCGCTCGACGACATCGAGAAGCTCACCGAAGAGGAGCAGGTCTCGCTCTTCAACGCCTTCAACGAGGGTTCCTTCGAGCTGCTGCTGGTTTCGGCGGGCGCGGCGCCGCGCGACGTGGCGATCCGGCGCGACCTCGCCACGCGGCTGGCCACGGGCCTCGCCTACCGCGTCATCCCGCTCACCGACGACGAGAAGCGGACCGCGCTTGCCGCCCACGCCCGCGCGCGCGGCTTCGCGATCCCAGACGAGGTCACTGGCTACCTCCTCACGCACGCGCGGCGCGACATGGGCTCGCTCATCGCCGCGCTCGATTCCCTCGACCGGTTTTCCCTCGAGACCGGGCGCCCGGTGACGGTGCCGCTCCTGAAAGCGGCGCTGCAGCCGGGCCTGCCGCTCGGAAGGGCCTCGTGAAGCTCGCGCTCTTCGACCTCGACAACACGCTCCTCGACGGCGATAGCGACCATGCGTGGGCGCAGTTCCTCATCGAGGAAGGCGTGCTCCACCCCGGCGAGTACCACGCGAAGAACGAGTGGTTCTACGAGCGCTACAAGGACGGCACGCTCGACATCCACGAGTTCCTCGACTTCCAGCTGGCGCCGATCGCGCGGCGCCCGCGGGCGCAGCTCGACCGCTGGCACGAGGAATTCATGCAGCGCAAGGTGCGGCCCATGATCCTCGCCCAGGCCCCGGCGCTCATCGCGCGGCACGCCGACGCGATGACCGCGATCGTCACCGCGACCAATCGCTTCATCACGGCGCCGATCGCCGCCGAGCTGGGGGTGGAGAAGCTCATCGCCACCGACATCGAGGAGGTGGACGGCGTCTTCACCGGCAAGGCGCGCGGCACGCCCACCTTCCGCGAGGGCAAGATCGAGCGCGTAAACGAGTGGCTCGCGGAGCGCGGCCATCGCCTCGCCGATTACGAGAGCTGGTTCTACAGCGATTCCCTTAACGACCTGCCGCTGCTGGAGCGCGTGACGCATCCGGTGGCGGTCGATCCCGATCCAACGTTGCGGGCGCACGCGCAGAAGCGCGGCTGGCCCGTCATCTCCCTGAGGGAGCCGTGATAAAAAAATACATCGACAAGCTATTCGGCCGCCGCGAGCGCGTGACCCACAAGGACGCGCGCCCGACCATCTACGGCAAGGACAAGCACGCGATCGAGAAGGAGCTCATCAGCCGCTGCGCCAAGCGCACCTGCGAGGACCTGCAGCGCGCGGGCCACGCGACCTTCGTCGTGGGCGGCGCCGTGCGCGACCTTTTGCTCGGCCGCAGGCCCAAGGACTTCGACGTCGCCACCAGCGCCACGCCCGAGGAAGTGCGCTCCGTCTTCCGCCGCTCGCGCATCATCGGCCGGCGCTTCCAGATCGTGCACGTGATGTGCGGCGCGGAGACGGTGGAGGTGTCGACGTTCCGCGCCCACTTCGCGCGCGAGCCCAACGAGGACAACACCGACGAGCACGGCCGGACGCTCTCCGACAACGTGTTCGGCACGCAGGCGGAGGACGCGATGCGCCGCGACTTCACCGTGAACGCGCTGTTCTACGACCCGGTGAAGGAGGAGGTCTGGGACTACGTCCACGGCATGAAGGACCTGAAGGCGAAGAAGCTGGTGATGATCGGCGACCCGGCAACGCGCTACCGTGAGGATCCGGTGCGCATGCTTCGCGCCGCGCGCCTGGGCGCGAAGCTCGGCCTCGAGATCGACGCGAAGACGAAGGAGCCGATCAAGACGCTGCGCCACCTGCTGGAGAACGTCCCGCAGGCGCGTCTCTTCGAGGAGATCCTGAAGCTTCTCCTCTCCGGCAACGCGGTGGAGTGCATTCGCGTGCTGCGCGAGCTGAACCTGCACCACGGCCTGCTTCCGCTCCTCGACCTGGCGCTCGACGATCCCGAGGCCGGACCCTTCGCCATGGCCGCCCTGCGCGCGACCGACGAGCGCCTCGAGCGGGGCAAGGCCGTCTCCCCCGCGTTCCTTCTCGCCGCGCTCCTCTGGGGCCAGGTCGAGAGGAACCTCAAGAAATTCGAGGAGAAGGGACAGCCTACGATCCCGGCGCTTCATTCGGCGATGCACGAGGCGCTCGACGTGCAGCGCGATTCCCTCGCGATCCCGAGGCGCTTCGACGCGACCATGAAGGAGCTCTGGCTGATGCAGCCGCGCTTCCTGCAGCGTGGCGGCCAGCGGCCCTACCGGCTGCTCGAGCACCCGCGCTTCCGCGCTGCCTACGATTTCTTCGAGCTGCGCGCGGCCTCCGCCAACGCGCCGCAGGAAGTCGCCAAGTGGTGGGAGCGCTTCCAGGCGGTGAGCCCCGACGAACGCGAGGAGATGCTCGTGACTGAGGAATCGGGGCCGAAGAAAAAGCGCCGGCGCCGCCGTAGCGGCAAGCGCAAGGAGGAGGGCGCGGCCGCCGAGCCGCAAACCGACGAAGGCCAATCGTGACGGCACCGGTGCGCGCCGCCATCGCGCTCGGCTCCAACCTCGACCATCCCGAGGCGCATGTGGCGCGCGGTTTCAACGATATCGCGGCGTTGCCCGGCACGAAGGTGCTCGCGCGCTCGAGCCTGTATCGCACCAAGCCCGTGGGATACGCCGACCAGCCCGACTTCGTGAACGCATGCGCGCTGGTGGAGACTTCGCTCGAGCCGCGCGAGTTGCTGGAGGGCCTGATGGAAATCGAGCGCGCGCACGGCAGGAAGCGCGGCATCCGCAACGGCCCGCGCACGCTCGACCTCGACATCATTCTCTATGGCGACCGCTTGATCGATGAGCCCGACCTCACCATCCCGCACCCGCGCGCGCTGGAACGCGATTTCGTCATGAATCCGCTGCACGAAGTGTGGCCCGAAGCGGTGTTCGCGAAGAAATGAAGCGCCGCTACATCGTCGTCGAAGGCCCCATCGGCTGTGGCAAGACAAGCCTCGCCGGCAAGCTCGCGCAGCGCATGAACGCAACCGCGCTCCTCGAGGACCCGAAGGCCAATCCCTTCCTCGCGCAGTTTTACCGGGACATGCGCCGCTACGCGCTGCCCACGCAGCTCTTCTTCCTGTTCCAGCGCGTCGGGCAACTGGAGTCGCTCAAGCAGCCCGACCTCTTCGCCAAGCCCACGGTCGCCGATTTCACTCTTGCGAAGGACCCGCTCTTCGCGCGCATGACGCTCGACGACGCGGAGTACCAGCTCTACCGGCAGATCTACGAGCACGTGAAGCCCCAGGTGCCGGTGCCGGACCTGGTGATCTACCTGCAGGCGTCGGTGGACACGCTGGTCGCGCGCGTGAAGAAGCGCGGCGACCCGGCGGAGCGCGGCATCGAGGAGGACTACCTGAGGCGCCTTTCCGAGGCCTATACCGGATACTTCTACAATTACGCCGACAGTCCGCTGCTCATCGTAAACAGCGAGCGGCTGAATTTCGTCGAGGTGCCCGAGCACCTCGACCTTCTCATCGAGCGCGTCGACGCGATGCGGGGCGGACGCGAGTTCTTCAACCGGGCCTGAAAAATGAGCACGCAGACGACAGAGAAGGCGAGGCGCGTCACCATCCCGAAGCTGCAGGAGCGCGCCCGCGCCGGCGAGAAGCTGGTGATGCTCACGTGCTACGACGCAAGCTTCGCGCGCATCTCCGAGGAGGCCGGGGTCGACATGCTGCTCGTCGGCGATTCGCTCGGCATGGTGATCCAGGGGCGCGACTCGACACTCGCCGTCACCGTGGACGAGACCGAGTACCACGTGCGCTGCGTGGTGCGTGGGAGCGCGAGCGCGCTCGTCATCGCCGACATGCCCTTCGGAAGCTTCCAGGAGTCGCCGTCGCAGGCGTTCCACAACTGCGCGCGCATGATGGTCGCAGGCGCGCAGATGGTGAAGCTCGAGGGCGGCGCGGCGATGGTGGAGACCACCCGCTTCCTCGTCGATCGCGGCATCCCGGTGTGCGCGCACATCGGCCTCACGCCGCAGTCGGTGAATACCCTCGGCGGCTATCGCGTGCAGGGGCGGCAGGAGGAGGGGGCCGCGAAGCTCATCGCCGATGCGAAGGCGCTGGAGGCGGCGGGCGCGGCGATCATCCTCATGGAGGCGATGCCCGCGGCGGTCGCGAAGCGCGTCACCGAGTCGCTCACGGTTCCCACGATCGGCATCGGCGCGGGGCCCGACGTGTCGGGGCAGGTGCTCGTCAACTACGACATCCTCGACATCTACCCGGGACGCAAGGCGCGCTTCGTGAAGAATTTCCTCGAGGGCACGCCGTCCGTCAAGGCCGCGATCGAGGCGTACGTGAAGGCGGTGAAGGGCAAGACGTATCCGGGGCCCGAGCACTCCTTCTGATGGATGTGATCCACACGGTGGCCGAGCTTCGCGCTCGCCTGAAGGCGGAGGGCTCCGTCGCGCTGGTGCCGACGATGGGGAATCTTCACGCGGGGCATATCACTCTCGTGGAGATGGCGCGAGGCCACGGCAAGTGCGTGGCGGCGACCATCTTCGTGAACCGGCTGCAATTCGAGCCCGGTGGCGATTTCGACCGCTACCCGCGCACGCTCGAGCGCGATCGCGCGGTGCTCGAAAAGGCCGGGTGCGACGTGGTTTTCGCGCCCGACGAGAAGGAGATGTACCCCTCCCAGCAGGAGATCCACGTGACGCCGCCGAAGGTGGCCGAGACGCTGGAGGGCGCCTTTCGACCGGGCCACTTCCAGGGGGTGGCGACGGTGGTGACGAAGCTCTTCAACATCGTGGAGCCCCACGCCGCAGTCTTCGGCAAGAAGGACTACCAGCAGCTGCACGTGATCCGCGCGCTGGAAAAGCAGCTCAACTTCGGCATCGGGATCGTGGGCGTCGAGACCGTTCGCGACAACGACGGGCTCGCGCTTTCCTCGCGCAACGGCTATCTCACGCCCGAGGAGCGCAGCAAGGCGCCGCAGCTCTACCGTGAGCTGAATAAGATCAAGGAAGCGATCGAGGCGGGCTCGCACCGTTTCCATCGCCACGAGGAGATGGCCGTGGCCGATCTCAACCTGGCCGGCTGGAGGGTCGACTACGTCGCCGTGCGCGAACGCGCCTCCCTCGGGACTCCCGCGCCGCACAGCGGCGACCTTGTCGTCCTTGCCGCCGCGTGGCTGGGCAAGACCCGCCTCATCGACAATCTCGAGATCATCTGAAGCCCCGGTTATTTTTGTCCGAAGTAGCCAATAGGAGGCCGCGATGGATGTCCTGGTGAGCGAGCTCGCATGAAAAGGCCCCTCCCACTCGAAGGCATACGCGTCGTCGAGTTCTCCCACATGGTGATGGGCCCGACCGCGGGCCTGGTACTGGCGGATCTCGGCGCCGAAGTGATCAAGGTCGAGCCCGCGGGCAAGGGCGATCCGACGCGCTACCTGAAGAGCACCGGCGCGGGCTTCTTCGCCTCCTTCAGTCGCAACAAGAAGAGCGTGACCCTCGACCTCGCGTCGCCCGAAGGCATCGATGCGGCGAAGACACTGATCGCGACTGCCGACGTCTTCCTCGAGAATTTCCGCCCCGGCGCGCTCGAGGCGAAGGGCCTGGGCTACGAGGCGCTCTCCAAGGCTAACCCGCGACTGGTCTACTGCTCGCTCAAGGGATTCCTCGCCGGACCCTACGAGAAGCGCACCGCGCTCGACGAAGTGGTTCAGATGATGAGCGGCCTCGCGTACATGACCGGCCCGGTGGGCAAGCCCTTGCGCGCGGGCGCCCCGGTGAACGACATGATGGGCGGAATGTTCGGCGTCATCGCCATACTCGCCGCGCTGCGCAGCCGCGACCTCACCGGGAAGGGACAGTACGTGCAGAGCGGCCTCTTCGAGAATGCCGCGTGGCTCGTCTCCACGCACATGATGCAGCACGTCGTGAGCGGTGAGGAACCGGAGCCCATGTCGGCCGGCAAGCGCGCGTGGGGTGTGTACGACATCTTCGATTCCGCTGACGGCGTGCGCATCTTCATCGGCGTCGTGACCGAGCGCCAGTGGGAGATCTTCACCAAGGCGCTCGGCGAACCCGAGCTCATGGACCCCGCGTACGCCGCCAACAACCAGCGCTCGCTCGCGCGCGACACGCTGATCCCGCTGGTGGGCAGGCTGTTGAAAAAACATTCGATGGCCGAGCTCGAGCGCATCTGCGAGGAAGGGGGGCTGCCGTTCGCGACAATCCAGACGCCGTCCGATCTTTTCGAGGATCGCCACCTGAACGCGGGCGGTATGGTGCCGCTCACGATGCCCGACGGGACGAAGACGGTGATCCCGGGGCTGCCCATGCAATTCGGCGCGGAGCGACTGGCGCTGCGCTCGCCATTACCGAGGCCCGGCGAGCACAACCAGGAAATCCTGGGGCCGCTGGGCGTGAACATTGCGCAAGCCACAAACTCGAACTGAGGAGAATCCCATGATGAAGCGCGCGCTCTTTCGTACAGCCGGCGCCCTTGCGCTCGCGGCATTCCTGCCCGCCGTCGCGCTCGCGCAGGACGCGTATCCGAACAAGCCGATCAAGCTGGTGGTGCCATTCCCGCCCGCCGGCGGCACCGACGTGCTGTCGCGCTCGATCGCCCAGGCGATGTCGAGCCAGACCCAGTGGCTCATCGTGATCGACAACAAGCCGGGCGCGGGCGGCAACATCGGTCTCGACGCCGTCGCCAAGTCTCCGCCCGACGGATACACCATCGCCATGGGACAGACCGCCAACCTCGCGGTGAACCCGGCGCTCTATTCGACGATGCCGTTCGACCCGCTCAAGGACTTCGCGCCGATCGCGCTTATCTCCTCGCAGCCCCTGATCCTCGTGGTGAGCGATTCGTCGCCTTACAAGACGCTGAAGGACCTGGTGGACGCCGCGAAGAAGAATCCAGGCAAGGTGAACATGGCGTCCCCGTCGAACGGCACCATCGGCCACGTCGGCGGCGAGCTTTTCCAGCGCCGCGCCGGCATCAAGATGACGCACGTGCCGTACAAGGGCGCGGGGGCGGCGGTGACCGACCTCATGGGCGGCAGCGTCGACTGCTTCTTCGGCAACACGCAGGCGGTGGGCGGCCTCGTCACCGCCGGGCGGCTTCGTCCGCTCGCCGTGACTTCGCCGCAACGCCTCGCCAACTTCCCAAACGTGCCCACGGTAGCTGAGCAGGGCTATCCCGGATTCGACGCGGCGACGTGGAGCGGCCTCGTCGCGCCCGCCGGCACTCCCGGCGCGATCATCGACAAGCTCAACGCGGCGGCGAACAAGGCGCTCGGCTCGAGCGAGATGAAGGCGAAGCTGCACGAGGACGGCAGCACGGCGCTGGGCGGGACGCCGCAGCAGTTCGCCGATTTCATCCGGAAGGAGCACGTCAAATGGGGCGCCGCGGTGCGTGACGCCAACATCAAGCTGGATTGACCCTGCGGGACGAGGCAGTGCGCCGGGGCGGGCTCGCGAAGTCCGCCGAGGTGAAGCCCGAGTCGGGCGGTTAGAATCTCCGCCATGTGGAATCTTTCGAATACGCCGCCGCAGGTCATCGAAGCGCGCATCCTCACGCGCGTGCCCGATTCCTTCCGGCAAAAGCGGCGCACGGAATGGGCCGACGCCAACAAGCCGGGCCACGAGGTCGATTGCTTCATCGAAGGGCCGACCTTCGATCGCGCGGGCAACCTCTACATTGTCGACATCCCTTTCGGGCGCATCTTCCGCATCACGCCGAAGCTCGATTGGTCGGTCGCCGTGCAATACGACGGTTGGCCGAACGGCACCGCGATGCATCGCGACGGATCGCTATGGATCAGCGACTATCGCCGCGGGATCCTGCGGCTCGACGTCTCCAGCGGAAAGGTCGAGCCGGTGAAGGCTCATCGCAACAGCGAGTCGTTCAAGGGCGTGAACGATCTCACTTTCGACGGCGAGGGGAATTGCTATTTCACCGACCAGGGCCAGACCGGCCTGCACGACCCGAGCGGGCGCGTCTATCGTCATTCACCCTCGGCTTCGGGCGCGGGAAGGCTCGAACTTCTGGTCGATCGCATCCCGAGCCCCAACGGCGTCGCGCTCGACGCGACCGGCAAGGTGATCTTCATCGCGGTGACGCGCGCGAACCAGGTCTGGCGCGGGCCGATGCTCGCCGACGGCTCGGTCAGCAAGGTTGGCGCGTTCCGCACGTTCTTCGGCGCGAGCGGGCCCGACGGCCTGGCGGTGGATGTCGACAATCGCCTCGTGGTGGCCCATGCGAGCATGGGCGGCGCGTTCGTCTGCAACGCGCGCGGCGAGGTCACGCATTTCGTGAAGAGCCCCGCCGGCTCGACCGTCACCAACGTCGCCTACCGCCCCGGCACCGCGCAGCTCGTCATGACCGAGTCCGAGACCGGCTCGATCCTCGAAGCCGACCTGCCCGCGCCCGGCGCGCCTCTCTTCTCACACGCATAGTTTCTACTGCGGCGTGATTCCCGCGTCCCTGACGACCTTGACCCAGCGCGTGTTCTCCGCGCGCATGAAGGCGCCGAACTCGGTGGGGGACATGAGGCGGATCTCGGCGCCCTCGTCGAGGAGGCGCTGGCGGATGACGGGATCGTTCACCACCGCCGCGACCGCGGCATTCAGTTTCTGCACCACCTCGGCGGGAAGCCCCTTCGGGCCCACGAAGCCGGTCCAGGTGCCGACGTCGAAGTCGGCGATGCCGAGCTCCGCCATGGTGGGCACGTCCGGCACGGCGGGGTTGCGCTTGCTCGATGCGAGGCCGATCGCGCGCACCTTGCCGCCGCGGATCTGCGGGACCACCGCGGGGAGCGTGGCAAAATTCACCTGGGCCTCGCCCGTCATGATCGCGAGCACCGAGGGCGAGCCGCCCTTGTAGGGGACGTGCGTGATGTTCGCGCCGAGGCTCTTCACCAGGAGCTCGCCCGCGAGGTGTCCCGGGGAACCCACGCCCGACGACGAGTAGAAGGTCGGCTGCCTCGCGGCGAGCTCCTTCAGCTCCGCCGGGTTCTTGAACGTGGTCGTGGGCGACCCGATCATGATCATCGGATACGAGCAGATCAGCGCGATCGGCGTGAAATCGTTGAGCGGGTGGAACTTCTGCGTCTTGTAGAGCCCGGGATTGATCGCGTGCACCGCCACCGTCGTCATCAGGAGCGTGTAGCCGTCGGGCGGCGCCTGCAGCATGAGCTCCGCGGCGAAGTCGCCGGCGCCGCCGGGCTTGTTCTCGATGATGACCGGCTGCCCGAGCTTCTCGCCGAGCTTCTGCGAGAGGAGCCGGCCCACGACGTCGGTGGATCCACCGGGCGCGTAGCCGATGAGGACCTTGACGGGCCTTTCAGGCCATGCCGCGAGGCACGAGGAGGCTGCGAGCGCGATTGAGGCGGCGAGGATGCGAATCAATTATTTCCCCTTGAACACGGGCTTGCGTTTTTCCATGAAGGCCTTGCGGCCCTCGGCGTAGTCCTCGCTCTCGAAGCAGTCGAGGATGAGCGTCCGCGCGAGCTCCATGTCGGCGTCGTCGCGCTTCAGCACGTCGCGGATGATGCGCTTGCCAGCCTTGATGGTGAGCGGCGCGCCGGTGGCGATCGCGGTGGTGTACTCGGCGAGGAGCGCGTCCAGCCCCTCGGGCTCGGCCACGCGGTTGATGAGGCCGATGCGCAGCGCCTCCGCTGCGTCCAGCCGCCGCCCGGTGAAGAAGATGTCCTTGGCGAAACCGGGGCCCACGAGCTGCGTGAGGTTCTTCATCGCGGAGTAGCGATAGCCCAGCCCCAGCCGCGAGGCGGGGACCGAGAAGACCGAATTCGACGAAGCCACGCGGATGTCGCAGCTGATCGCGACGTTCACGCCGCCGCCGATGCAGTAGCCGCTGATGCAGGCGAGCGTCGGCTTCTCGAACTCGTAGATGCCTTGCAGCGCCGCCTCGGCCATGGCCTCGTAGCGCTTCACCGCTTCCTTCGCGGCGCGCATGTCCTCGAACTGCGAGATGTCGGCGCCGGAGATGAAGGCCTTGCCGCCTTCGCCCGAGAGCACCACCACGCGCACGTTGTCGTCCTTCGCGGCCTTGTCGAGGAGTGGCGGCACCGCCTCCCACATGTCCACGGAAAGCGCGTTGTGCTTCTGCGGGTTGTTGAAGCGGATGTGCAGCGCGTGGCCGTCCACCCACGTCTTCACGCGCTCGGTGGTCGAGATGTAGCTCATGTCGTTCATCAGAAGACTCCCGCTGATTTCATCTGCTTGAGGGCCTCGGGATCGTAGCCGAGCTCCTCGAGAATTTCCTCGGAATGCGCGCCGCGCCTGGGCGCCGAGCGCGCGATGGTTGACGGCGTACGCGTGAGCGTCAGCGGCTGGCCCATCAGGGTCTGCTCGCCGAGCAGCGGCGACACGACTTTCTTCAGGATGCCGAGGTGCTTCACCTGCGGCTCCTCGAAGACTTCCTTCAGGTTATTGATGCGCCCGCACGCGACGCCTTCCTGGTTGAGCTTCTCGATCCAGTAACCGCTAGTGTTTTCCATGAGGCGCTTCTCGATTTCGGCGTTCAGCCAGTCGCGATTCGTCGAGCGGCCCGACTTGGTCTTCGAGCGCTCGTCGGCGATCCATTCGGGCGCGCCCATCGCCTCGGCGAATCGCTCCCAGATCTTGCCGCCGAATACCGCGATGTTGATGAAGCCGTCCTTCGTCCGGTAGACGCCGGTGGGAATGCTGGTCGGATGGAAGTTGCCCGCCTGGCCAGGGATCTCGCCGTCGAGGGTCCAGCGCGCCGTCTGGAAATCCATCATGTACATCTGCGCTTCGAGGAGTGACGTGTGCAGCCACTGGCCCTTGCCCGAGGCTTCGCGCTCGAGGAGAGCCACCGTCACGCCATACGCCGCAAAGATTCCCGCGCAGAGATCCGCGATCGGAAGCCCTACGCGAAGCGGCCCTTGTCCCGGCAATCCCGTCACGGACATGAGCCCGCCCATGCCCTGCGCGATCTGGTCGAAGCCGGGACGCGTGGCATAGGGCCCGGTCTGCCCGAAGCCCGAGATGCTCGCGTACACGAGCCGCGGGTTCACTTTCGAGAGCGCGTCGTAGTCGATGCCCAAGCGCGTTTTCACGTCGGGGCGGAAATTCTCGAGGACGACGTCGGCGGTGGCGACCAGCTTCTTCAGCACGTCGATGCCCGCCTTCTCCTTGAGGTTCAGCGTGATCGAGCGCTTGTTGCGGTGCGTGTACTGGTAGTCGGAGCCTTCCTGGCCGCCGAGCGTGTCGTCGCCGCGCATGTGCTCGGGCATCTGCACCTGAATGACATCGGCGCCCCAGTCGGCGAGCTGGCGCGCGGCGGTGGGGCCGGCGCGTACCTGGGTGAGATCAACGACGCGGAAGCGGGAAAGGGCTTGCGAAGCGGGGATGTGGGGCATGCCGCCAGTGTACTTCGCTCGGCCGCGCGCATCCGATAGCAGCACTCGGCTCGCTCCATAACGCGAGCGGAGCTTCAGAAGGGTTGGCGGAAGAGCGGCAGCGATCCCAAGCGCCCATCGATCGCGTATTCGAGCGTCGCGTGGCGAGGGTCGGTGAAATGCAGGGTGTAGGTTCCCGTGGACGCGATCTTCAGGGCCGACGCATCGTAAGCGCCACCGATCCACGGCGAGCCGGTCGTGTGAAGCAAGGGGCCTGAGTAGCGCGTTGCGTCGACCCACGTGCCGCCCGGCATCACGAACCAGGTGGGCTTCCCCGCGCCATCATAGGTGAGCCACACCGCGAAGAGCGCTCCCTGGCGCTCGATGATGGCGACACCCCAGCCGTTCTGCGACTCTCCGCCCCACCACATGTCGGACACGGGGTGGTACTCCGGCGTGTCGGGCGAGAACTCCATGCGCGTGATGCGCTTCTGCACGTTCGACGCGCCGAAGGTAGCGCTCAAAGCGGCGGCATCGGAGCCATCGAAGGACAGGGTGACCTGGCCCGCGGGGTCTCCGGCGGCAAATCGCGAGGCGTCGTAAGCGAAGTACGGCGAGGAGCGGGGCGCGTAGACGTTGCCCGAGTACGAGGAGCGCAGCGTGCCCCACGAGCCTTGGGGCATCGCCCACCAGGTGGGCTTGCCATCGGCGTCGTAGGCATAGATCACGTTGAAGAGCTGCGCGCCGTGCTCGACGATGCTCATGCCCCATCCGTTCTCCGCCGGTCCCGACCACCACATGTCCCGCAGCGACTTGAAGCGGATGTTCGAGGGCGTGGCGGTGAGCTGCACCGTGGTGCCCGCCATGTTTAGCGCGAAATCGCCAGGCAGGTTCGAGTAGAAGCCAGGCAGCATGGCTGCGCCCTGCGAATCGGCTGTCGCCCAGCAGTTCAAGCCCGCGTCGGGGAGGCACTCGAACGCCTCGCGGTCCGCGTCCATGGTCAAGCCCAGGAATGGCGCAAAGCTGAATCGCAAGCGCGCGCCGGCCTGCGGGGCGCCGTTCGCGTCGGTCACAACGACCGCGATCGGGTTCGGAAAAGGCACGCCCGCGGGCGCCGTCTGCGGGGTCGATCCCGGCAACAACGTGACCGCGGCGGGTGCTGCCGCGGACGCGAGCGAAATCAGGAGGGCGAGGACGAGCTTCACGCCCTTATCTTATGCCCTCTTATGCCCGGTTTCCCGCGAAGAACGTGCGCAATTCGGACCAAGTCTCATCGGCAGATTGTTCCGCCGGATAATGTCCGCAGGGGAGCATTTTTCCGCTCACGTCGGTAGCGCGCTCGCGCCACGCCTCGATCGGCTTGTAGCTGCGGTTCACGTGGCTCATCTCGCCCCAGAGCACCCGCATCGGCATGTCGATCTTGGTGGCGAGGTCGGCCTCGTCGTGTGCGAGGTCGATGCCCACCGCCGCGCGGTAGTCCTCGCACACCGCGTGGATGTTCTCGGCGGTGCAGCAGCGGATGTATTCGGCCATGGCTTCCGGCGTGAAGGCCGAGAGGCCCACGCCCTTCTTGTCGAGCTTCTTGCGGATGTAGCGCTCGAAGCCGTACGCCTCGATCATCTTCTCCGGATAATCGTATGCCTGCGCCATGAAGAACCAATGGTACGAATCCACCGCCCACTGGCGCTTGATGTTGTTCAGCATGTGGTGCGTCGGCACGATGTCGAGGAACGCGACCTTCTCCACGCACTCGGGGCGATCGAGCGCCATGCGGTGCGCAACCCGCCCGCCGCGATCGTGGCCCGCGACGAGATAACGATCGAAGCCGAGCTCGTTCATCACCTCGACCTGGTCCTTCGCCATCTCGCGGAACGAGTAGCCCATGCTCTGCTCGCCGCCCGGGGGCTTGGAGCTGTCGCCGTAGCCGCGCAGGTCCGTCACGACCACGGTGAAATCCTGCGCGAGCCGCGGCGCGACCTTGTGCCACATCACGTGGGTCAGGGGATTGCCGTGCAGGAGCAACAATGGTGGACCCGAGCCTCCGTGGCGCAGGTGAATCCGCGCTCCGGAGGTCTCGATATCGGCGGTGGTGAATCCCTCGAACATCAAAGCCTTTCGCTCGCCTCACTCTCCCCGCAGGAGTCGCGTGATCTCGTTCACGTCGCGAATCGACTCGATGTCCCACACCAGGTCGAGGATCTTCTGCGAGCGGGCGTGGTCGACCTTTCCCCACTCGGCACACTGGCGGAATTTCTCGGAGAGCTCGCCGTCGCTCATCGGATTCGCGGGGCTGCCCTTGCCGAAGTCGGCCTGGCCATTGATCACGCCGCCGTCGTCCATCTCAATCTCGATGATCGTCGTCATCTTGTCGAAGCCGGCGGCCTCGGCCTCGGGATGCACGCCGAACTCCACCTTCTCGATCATCGCCTGCACGTCGGGGCGGTTCACCACCGCGTCGGTGAACTGCTCGAGGCCGCCCTTCCTGTCGAGGAGCAGGATCGCCATGCAGAACTCCATGCTGAACTTGGCCTGCAGCTCGTTCTTCGGGCGATGGTGGATGAGGGCGTTCGGCATGTTGTGGTTGGTGCCGACCTTCACGCGCTTCACGCGCGCGGGCTCGATGTGATGCTTGGTGATGAGCGCCATCATCACCGCCATGCCCGGATGGGTGAGCGATCCGCTCGGGTGCGGCTTGATGGAAACGCCCGGCATCGCGAAGGTCCAAGGGCTGCCGAGCTTGTCCTCGATCATCTCGGGGCTGAAGCCCCCGCCCGCCGCGCGGAAGAAGCCGCGGTCGGCCTCCAGGCCGGTGGGCGAGGCGGTGAAGCCGAGCGCGGCGATCTCCGCGGCGACCACGCCGTTCTCCGCGGCGCGCCCCGCGTGGAAGGGCTTGGTCATGGTGCCGAAGTTTTCGCGCAGCCCGCCCGCCTGGGTGGCGCCAATGGAGAGCGCGCGGCGCGTGGCTTCGCGGTCGAGGCCGAGGAGCTTCGCGGCCGCTGCCGCCGCGCCGATCGAGCCGCAGGTGGCCGTGCTGTGAAAGCCCGTCTGGTAGTGGCGCGGCATGATCGCCTCGGCGACCTTGCATTCCACTTCCACGCCGACCTGGTAGGCGAGCATGAGGTCCGCGCCGCTGCGCCGGTCGCGCTCGGCGATGGCGAGCGCGGGCGGCAGCACCGGCGCGGTCGGGTGCGTGAGCAGCCCGTAGACGCGGTCCTTCGCGACGGCGAGCTGCGTGTCGTCGAAATCGTCAGCGTGGATCGATATGCCATTCGCGAAGGAGGCGAAGCGCGCCGGCACGTTCATGTCGCTGCCGATCACCGTGCTGCCGCCTTCCGCGGCGAAGCCGAGTGCCTTGAGGTACTTGCGGGTGATGGTCCCGGTCTCGGAGGCCGCGCCGGCGAGGGCGAGGCCCAGCCCGTCGAGGACCGAGCGCTTGCCGAGGTGCGCGACTTCCTGGGGCACGTCGGCCGAGCGCGTAGTGCAAATGAATCCGGCCACGTAGTTGGTGAGCGAGGAATCCTGTGACTTGGAGGCGCGCTGCGGAGGCGTGGGCATGGACGTGGCTATCGCGACACGGCCGCGGCGGCTTGCGCGCGCCGAGCATCGCCCTTGCGGCTCGCGGCAAGCCGCGCGGCGAGGCGGACGGCGGCTTCGAGCGCGCCGGTGCTCGCGACGCCCTTGCCGACGATGTCGAACGCGGTGCCGTGCGCGGGCGTGGTGAACACCGTGGGCATGCCGCCGGAAACGGTCACGCCGCGGTTGAAGCCCTTCAGCTTCGTCGCGATCTGGCCCTGGTCGTGGTACATGGTGAGCACGCCGTCGTACTCGTCGCTGAAGCCCTTGATGAAAACGGTGTCGGCGGGGAAGGGGCCCTTGCACGCGATGCCGCACGCCGCCGCCTTCGCCACGGCC